>CAZALJ010000095.1:0-6800 GCA_964485715.1 uncultured archaeon | reverse complement strand
GAGGTGACTCATGGATTTGTTGGAGCCGATCTCGAACAATTGGTAAAAGAGGCTGCAATGCATTCCTTACGAAAGGTCATTCCGAAATTAAATCTAGAGGAAGATACCATACCTGCTCATATCTTAAGTGAACTTGAAGTTTCACAAGATGATTTTAATGAGGCCCTCCTGGGAATTCATCCTTCTGCTTTGCGTGAAGTATTTGTAGAAGTACCTAATGTTGGATGGGAAGATGTTGGCGGTCTACTTTCAGAGAAAAAAGAAATACAACAAAGTATTGAACTTCCCTTAAAACATCCCAAATTCTTCTCATATATGGGAGCTAAACAACCAAAAGGTATTCTTCTCTTTGGCCCTTCTGGAACAGGTAAGACTCTCTTAGCGAAAGCGGTTGCTCATGAGACACAGGCTAATTTTATTAGTATCAAAGGTCCAGAATTGTTGTCAAAATGGGTTGGTGAATCCGAAAAAGGGATTCGAGAAGTTTTCCGAAAAGCAAGACAAGCTGCCCCGTCTATCATCTTCTTTGACGAAATTGATTCTATTGCACCAGTTCGAGGTAAATCGTTCGATTCCGGTGTAACAGAACGGATGATCAGCCAATTTTTAACTGAGCTTGATGGATTGGAAGAACTAAAGGGAGTTGTTGTCATTGCAGCAACTAATCGTCCAGATATGATCGATCCTGCTCTACTTCGCCCAGGTAGATTTGATAAGATAATTGGAATTATGCTTCCTGATGAACCTGCTCGACTAGAGATTCTTAGGATTCATACAAAAAATGTTCCCCTAGAAACTGATGTTGACTTAGAAGCATTAAGTAGAAAGACAGAGAACTTTACAGGAGCAGATCTGGCTTCTCTATGCCATGAAGCTGTTCTTATTGCTATAGAAGAACATTTACCAAGTCTAGAAGAGCTTGAAGATGATTTCAGCGCTTATCGAGTATCAACTTCACAATTCGAGAAAGCATATGACAAAATTTTAGCAAGCCGAAAAGCTGGTCGAATTACGTCTGGAAAAAAGCTTGATGCAATGCAAGAGGAGATTGATCGTTTATCATTTCTCTAGGAAGGATTCAAATTCCTTTTTTTTCTTCTTTTTGTGACACACTTGATTAGTGGGTTTAATCAAAGACAAAAACAATTAGAAATTATCTTTTTCTTAAATATAGATCACGCATCTTATATGTATTCCCTTTAACGTTTCTGATTGTAATACAATAATTATTCTCTTCAATTTTTAATATAATGTTTTTTCCTAAGCTATTTCTTTTAAGATATGAAAAGGGAATGTTTATTATAATTTTTTTCCAAGAGATAAAAGAGAAATTTATAGTGGTAATGAAAATGAACTCCAATAATTTCGAAATTCGTGATGTTACTGATATTGATCTTTCTGGTGGCACCCTAATTGAGTGTTTCCCTTCCATAAGCGCTCTCGCTCTTATTACAGCTAACATTATTCTTGAATCAGCAGGAAGGCATGAAACATGGGATTTTGACCAAGTTGCAGTAGGTGATAGTAATCAGATTCCTGCGATTTGCGTCGTATATTATTCTAAACCAAAGTTCCCAATTCGGATTTATGCCTGTCCTGAAATCAAAGTGGCACTACTCGCGTCAGAAGTGCCTCAGTATCCCCCTATTACTCGTGAAATAGGGAAAAAGATATTTCAATGGTCTAAAGATAAAGAAATTCAACGCATCGTATCCGTAGAAGGTTTTAAAAGTGATTATACTCAATCTCCAAGAGAATTACCTTATCGAGTATTCGGAGTAGGGACAACGGAATCTTGTAGAGATTTTTTAAGAGAAAAACATATTACTCCTTTAGATCATGGAGTGATTAAAGGTTTGAGTGCTGTATTGTTAAATGAAGGTTGGTACAATCGTTCCGAGGTAATAGTGATTTTGGGGGAAGTTCGCCAGCATTATCCCGAGGTACGGACTGCTGCTCGTGTGATTGAAGTACTTAACCAACTTATTCCTTCGCTAAAAATCGGAATTGAACCCATTCTTGCGCAAGCTGAAAAAATTGAGCAAATGGCTCTCTCAATGAGGGATCAAGCAAAAACAGCGTTGGAATCGGAAGTTCAACGTCCCGTCGAAGATAAAACATATATTTAATTTGATAATTTACTTGGTTGTATGTCAAGAGTAAAAGATATTTCCGATTTGTTACGGATTAGCTTATGTTTTCTTGCCAGCATCGTTATTATGATAGCCGGTTATCTTAGTTATCGATTAAATGGAGTTAATGAAGCAGATTTTTCCCCTCAAAATTTCTTTGAATTCATTCTTGAAAATGAAATAGTACCTCTGGATGGGGTACTCCTAGGACTTCTCGTTCCCTTCTCAATGATTGCAGGGACTCATGTAATTAATGATTATTTCGATTATTCTAATGATGTATTAAATCAACGCTTTGATCGTCCATTGGTGAGAGGTGCAATACCCATACAAGTGGCGAAATACATTGCTATCGGCTTTTTTCTACTTGCTTTTCTGATAACAATTATTGAAGTTGTGTTCTACAGACTATCACCTTTATTAATTTTATTTGCATTATTTTTCATTGGATTAGGCGTAGGTTATAATTTAGGGGTGAAAGATTATGGAATCATTGGAAATACATGGGTGAGTACAGGGTATATTGCTCCGTTCCTGATGGGAACATTACTTGTGGGCATTGTAAACAATTGGGTTCTTCTAAATGTAGCTGTGATTTGCTTTTTTATTTTATTTTTAGCGTTAGGCCGTGAAGTATTGAAGGATATTATGGATATTGAAGGAGATTTAGAGACGGGAAAACGGTCAGTTGCAATTGTACTAGGTTCCCATTGGGCTGCGCAGATTTCAGGAATAATTTACGTTATTAGTATCTTTTTTGGAACATTAATGCTTTTCTTGGGTTTTCGGAATAATTGGGTCTTTTTTACTGGTTTCATTCTATTAGTAGCCTTATTATTGGTTACGACGATCATGCTAATTCGCAACCCAAGCCTAGAAACCGCGACCAAAGGCCGAAAATATACCCGATGGTCTTTATGGTGGGCAACAGCACTCATTTATCTTAGCAGCTTTTTTATTTATTAGCTTCAATTATTACTGGTTTAAAGTGTTTTTAGATAAAGTAGTGAATGATGCTGGAGCCTACTGAATTTATTCTATCTTTTCGATCATTTCATTCAATTGAGCCTGGATTTCTTCGTTACTATCACCAATATTCGATATTCGTTCCCATGCGTCAGTAGTTAAAGCATACTTCTGTAATAATTCAGGAAGAATTTGGTTCCATTGATAGGCACCCATCTGAAAGCTAGGAGCGTCATCCAAGACTTTTTAGAACTCTAACGATAATTTAAGATAAACTTTCTGTTCAGTTGGTGTTAAACCCACATTTTCAAGGGGTGATGGAAATTGTAAAACAGAAGGAAGAGTCAGACTAACTTTTTTGGGTGTTAAACTTGCATTATCCTCGTCCATTCTAAAAATCACCTTAGAAGGTTTAGCACTACAAAGCTTATAAGAAAATCAGATACAAAATTAAGCAAAATTAAAAATAGCTTCGATTTAATATCTTAAATTAAGAACAACGACTATTTTTCTCTTTTAATCTCTGATAACTATCATCAAAGTCTCTAAAACATCCCTGACCACGTCAAATAGAATGAATAAGTAGTTATTTATTGTAAAACTAATCTAAAAGGTAAATAATTAAAAAAAAGAAAATATATCCACTGAACTCTCTGATACTTGGAGGATTATAAAGGACTAGGAGGGAGAAATTTTTGTTACTCCTTTCATGTATGGTTGCAAAACTTTGGGAATGTCTACTGATCCATCTTCTTGTTGATAGTTTTCTAAGAGAGCACAGAGGGTTCGTTCAGTGGCAATAGCAGTAGAATTTAATGTATGGAGGAAGTCTTTTTCACCTCCAGCTTTACCATAAGTAATATTAAGTTTCCTTGCTTGAAAATCAGTGACGTTTGAACAGGAGACTAATTCCCGATAGGTTTCTTGAGAGGGAAACCAAGCTTCGAGATCATATTTTTTTGCTGCATTGACATTCAGTTCGCCCGAAGCAATATTCACAATACGATAAGGGATTTCCAACCTTTGGAATAATTCTTCTGCATTCCCAATCATTTCTTCTTGCAATTCTTCTGAAGTTTCAGGATGGGCAAAGACAAACTGTTCTACCTTACTGAAATGGTGTACGCGGAAAATTCCCTTAGTATCTTTACCGTGTGATCCCGCTTCACGACGATAACACTGAGAAATCCCACAATACTTCCGAGGTAGAGTATCTACATCAAGTAGTTCGTCCATGTGGAATGCAGCGAGGGGTTGTTCCGAAGTAGCGATAAAAAAGACGTCTTCTTTCGGATCATTATACAAGGTTTCCTCAAACTCATCTAATTCACTTGCTCCCTGCATTGCTTCACGCCGCATAAAAGGAGGAGTCCAAAAAGGTATAAAATCGCGTTCTTTAACCAGAAAATCTAATGCAAACTGCATCAGAGCTAAATTCAAATAAACCATTTGATTCGTTAAATAAAACGTTCTCGCTCCACTGACTTGAGCAGCTTTTTCAATATTTGCAAGACCAAGGGATTCAACTAAATCAGTGTGACTTTTCATTGGAAAAGTAAGCACGGATTTTTTCCCCCATTTCCGTAAAGTTACATCACCTTCTTCTGTTTCTGCAATTGGAACCCCAGGTAATAAAATATTTCCAATATTATAGCGAATCTGGTCTCTTTTTTTCAGTGTACTATTTGCTTGTTTTTCTAAATTCGCAATTTCCATCTTAATTTGGTTTACACGTTCTTTTAATGATTTGATGTCTTCGCCTTTCTTTTTCATAGGTCCAATTTGACGACTAATTTGATTTCGTTCTTTCCTGAGCTCATTCACCTGCTGTATTAATGAGCGCCATTTAGAATCTAATGCAATGACTTCATCTACTCGATAGGGATCTCTAAAACGTTTAATTTCAGAGTCACGAATAATCTGGGGATTTTCACGAAATACCTTAATATCAATCATACGAACCTCTATCTCCTCTGAGAGGCAATGATTCAGTTTTAGGGTCTATACGAGCCCTAATTCTTTTTAATTTTAAATGTATTAGATATCAGGAGATAATAGTCGAAAGAAAAATTATAGGGAGAATGTAAAAACTTCCCTTTATATTTGATATTAATAATATTTGTCAAGCTTGCGTGCGTATTTTGATCAATTTTCCCTTAATGGATCAGCATTAACGAATTTCCAAAAGATGACAACTGAAATCAAGATGAAAATCACTGAGATGGGACCCCAAACCAAGAATCCTAATGAGTACTCATTACCTCGCCAATCAGTGAACAGAGGTAGATTTTGAAGGAGGAAACCCACAATTAAATATCCAATAAACTGGAAAAAGTTTAGAGGGATCGACTCAAAGCCGTAATACATCCCAGCACGGGATTCTCCTGTACGACGTTCATCTTCTTCGACGATATCTGCTACAATAGCATATGGCAGCAAATAGAAGCCTGAAACTCCAATACCAACAATAACAACATATCCAACTGATTGAAGAAGGACATCAATGTTTTGTGCAATATCAATGATTTGAGAGAAAATTCCAATCTGACCTACAATGAAGGTAAAGGGCATGAAAATCGCCATCCATACCATCGCAATAATGAAACTCTTAGTTTTACCATTCCTATTTCCATAATTACCCCACCAAAGGAATCCACAAAAGATAGTTACGAGAAGACTCAACCCAAAAACCAAATATTCGACCGTCCCAAAGTTAAGAGCTTTATCAATCCATATAATTACAATACCCATTATAATACTCAATGCTACAGAAAGAAAACCACGGGAAATTGTCCACCAAATATAATTTTTATTTGAAAAAACTACAGCCAATTCTTCACGGATATTCGGTTGAGGAATAAACACTTCTTTTGCTTTGATAGAAACAATAGAGGGGAGAAAGAAAACCACTACAAAGAGAGCGAAAAGCCCAATGAGTATTGTTATTACTAAACCATTTGTTAAGAATGGAAGAATATCATTAGTTGTTCTTAGGTATTCAGGCGACACATCCTCGGAAGAACCACCTATTAAAGCTGGTAAAAGAAAAGCTGATCCAGCTCCAATAACAAACGAAATGAGATTCACTGTATTCTGATAACCACTGATCTCAAGTCGTTCTTCCTCGGTGGTAATCTCAGGCATCCAAGCTTGAAAAGGTGTTAACAAAAAACCATATAACGCCTGATATAGAGAATTAAAAACTAATAGATAACCAAAAATTATCATTGGATCATTTAATGTTCCAAGGACTAAATGAGGGGAGTAAAGCAAGAAGAATACAATGGCTAATAAAGGTGCTCCTATTATTACGAAAGGACGTCGTCGTCCCCATCGTGTTTGAGTCCGATCGGAAATATAACCTGAAAAATAACTTGAGAATGCTATTACAATTTTACCAATTGCAACACCTAAAAATGCCAGGAATGGGTCTTCTGATAAGCCAAAGAAGGCAAAGTAAACATAACCAGTAAATAAATCAGCTAGATCCATCGTGATGGAGGATCCAAACCGACCAACACCATAACTGACTTTTTCCTTGAAAGTTAGTATACAAATCACCCAAACTAACAGAAATAATGGAGAATATAGACGGATTTCTTTGATCTAAAAAAATTTCGATGTTATCTAGTGTAGATTGAAAATGATTCTCTCCTTACATTTAACAATGAAAGACCATGTAGAGCTGTGCCTTATTAAAAA
>CAZALJ010000094.1:0-6877 GCA_964485715.1 uncultured archaeon | reverse complement strand
TCTTCCGATCTGGACTTACAAAATCTAGAACTGGAACTCCTATCATTTCATGTGGACTGTACCCTAATATTTGAGCTACACTGTCGTTCACGTAAATTGTTCTTTCATCCTTGATGTCTGTTATCCAGACACCCATTGCTGATTGCTCAATGAGAGTTTGAAAACGCTTCACATAAGCTCTAGTCTCTTCTTCAGCCATCCTTTTTGCTGTAACATCTCTCATTACTTTAGCAATTCGATAACCTTTAGAATGTTCGATGATGAACAATGTAACTTCAAGAATACGGTTTGAATCATCTTTCGTATTTTTAATGTTATATTCAAGAAATTTTGGAGTTTTCGGAATCTTACTTGGAATTATGAAATCCTCAAACTCCTCAAGTATCTTAGAATAGCCTGCTTCATCCTCAGAAGGTGTATAAATCTCTGTTGGTTCTAATTGTTTTATTATCATCCAGATTGGCTGACCTAGGGTATCTTCCGCGGAGAACCCAGTAATGGTTGTAGCAGCAGGATTCCAATCTAAAATTGTCCCCTCCTGATCCATAATAATTATACCTTCGATTGACCCTTCAACTATTTTTCGATGTTTTTCTTCAGAGTCAATAAGAGCTTGTTGAGTTTTTACTTGCTGCGTTATATCTCGGGCGATTGCTTGGATGCTAGTGACTGAGCGAGTCTTTTTACCATAAATAGGCCTCGCTGTAATGTCTAAATGTAAGATTTGATCGTATTTTGTTAAAGAACGAAGCATACGACTTTCTGTATTACCCTTACATATGGAATTGAGCATTTCTTGCCATTTATCAAAATCTTCAGGATAAGCTAGTTCCTCAATAGTTAATTCTTGGCTTTCCTCATAAGTATACCCATAAATAGTAAGAAAATTTATGTTCGTTTCTTGTAATTTTCCTTCTGAGTCAAAAATAAAAATTAAACCAGCAGAATTTTCAAACAAATCACGATAACGTGCTTCAGATTTCTGTAGTTCTTTTTGAAGCCAATAACGATCTATCGTTTGGCGAATAGATGTTGCCATAAGACTAAAATAGCCAGGTTGCACTCTTTTAATGAAGTACCCACTTGCTCCTAGCTGCAGTGCTTCAGATGCAATTTCTTCGGATCCTTGGCCCGTAACAAAGATAACAGGTGCGTCAATATTCATGGCTGTAAACTTTCTCATAAGATGGATACCGTCAGAAGGAAAAGTTTTTCCTCCTACAGTAATTACTCCTGGTAATTTATGGTCACAAAGTATGCAATCAAACTTATCAGCTTCTAGTTTTTCTATTGCTTCGTTTGCTGAATGTGCAGGAGTAATGTTAAATCCAGGATCAACATCTTGGAATTTTTTAATTATAAGCCTAATGAACCACTCATCATCGTCAATAGCTAGGATCTTCGCTTTCTTCAGGGGTTTCGTGACGTGTGGTCGAGTTGTCATTAATGATTACCATCATTTTTGTTAACATTTGGAGAGATCTGGATTAAGACCTTAGATTATTTTTTTTTAGATTAAACTATTGTAAATTCGTGAATGTTCGCTTAAGACCTTATTGTTAATACATAGAGCACTTCTTTATATAATTCATGTTCTTTGATTTGAAACTCAATCTGTAATTACGTGTTTCCTATTACTATTTATCAGAGTCAATGAGTAAGATTCCAATTAAAAATCTATTCGTTTCATGATATACTTTTTGGGAATATCATCTTTTCTTGTACAAGGAAATTACTGTCAAAAGTATAAAAATGCATGCAATAATGGCTTAGCAAAAATACTCTAAGACTCAAAGTTGAAACGTACGTAACAACATGCTTCATAAATCCTTTAAAGTCATTATATAATGACTTGTCGAATGTCGGGCAATTAAAGAAAAAATTGCTCTTTTCTCAAGAAAACCTTGCACACCTATGGACTATCGTATCTAGCAAGATGAGGAACTATTCATTGACTTCATTCATGAATCTGTATAAAGCTACGTTACGTAGATTACACGTGTGTTTCTATGAGCAAAACAAGAAAAGAACTAAGTCCATTTGTCGTAACTTATTGAAAAGAACAATATTTTTTGCCCTTTTTCTTTCCTTTTTATCACAAAAATCTCATTTAAGGGGAGTAAAGAGGAAGTTTTCAAACACTAGTGATTTTTTATTAACTTCACACAAGTTCTCAAATTTCAAGAAGATTTCTGACTTTTTTTTTCCATTAGATGAGAGAAAAATTGAAGTCTTAGGGAAAACAGAGAAAGTCCTCATTAATAGCGTGTTAAAAAAATTCATTAAATCTTTTTCATGGGAATCAACTCTAAATATGAGTAATACAACAAAAGAGAACACCATTACTTCAGAAATTTTTGAATTAATCTATCAATCAGAAAACTCGAGTGAGCGGGGAGTAGTTTTTACTCCTTTTCCTTTCTCATATTGGATGGTTCAATCATGTTTTCAACGTTACTTAGCAATGTTTCTTAATCAAGCTCACTTTTCACTGAATGATCTTGATTCAATGGAAGCAAAAAAAATTGAGTTGTTGAAAAATCACATTTCAGAAATTAGAGTTTTAGACATCTCTGTTGGGTGTGGAACTTTCTATTTGGCATCTTTGAGATACTTATTAATGTTAAATAATCGTCTTGGGAAAATAGGGAAAAATTCGTTAGCTTCTCTAAAAAATATATTGATAAAGAACCTTTATGGCATCGATATAGATGAGAACGCTCTTATTATTTGCAAGATTCGATTAGCATTACAAATACTTAGAGAAGATCCATGGATACTAGCTGAAGAATTATTGAAAATAGTTGACAATATTAATTTAAAAACTGGTAATACTTTAATTGGATTCATTACTAACCCAAGGAACGTGGAGCTATGTAGAAAAAATAAATACCATCAGCTCTTATTCCGAGATATAAATAACACGGAGGTCAAAAATACAACCTTTTTTAATAACCAAAAAATTTTTCACTGGTTTTTAGAATTTCCAGAGATTTTTAATTCATCAAAGAATTCTGGATTTGAAATTATTATTGGAAATCCTCCTTATATCGGGTATCGATTCATCGATAAAACAGTAAAATGTGTTTTAAAACACCTTTACCCCGGGATTTATACTGGGCTCAATGATTACTATTACTACTTCATTTGGAGAGCTAAACAACTATTAGCTCCAAATGGTAGTTGTGTCTTAATTGTTGCTAGATATTTCTTAGAAGCACGGTATGCTCTTAAGTTACGAACAAAGCTCTTTAGATCTAAACCTGGGAACGTTGATATTATAATCGATTTCCGTGAGTTTAAGATATTCCCTAAAGGTGTTAATTCCGCAATTCTCTTTATAACGAATAGAACTCAATCTGAGCAAAAAACCTGCATGATAGTATTAAAAAACCCTAACCTGTCCTCACAAGCTCTCCTGCAAGAACTTCATTTTTTTTTAGAAAATTCTTTTCAACAAATTAGCCGAAGTTTCCACCAATTCGTGTTTAATCAAGCTGATTTTATCAGAGGGAAATTTATTCCTGTCTCGAGCAATTTAAAAAATATTTTGAAGAAGATAGAAAAACAATGCGTTCCACTGAGTCATGTTTGTCACATTGGAACTGGTTATCATTCTGGTAAGGATATTGTATTCTCTCAAAATATAATTAAGAAAATGGGAAGTTTCTACGGAATTATAAACAATCATCATTCTGACATCCAATTTCCCCTAGAAGCTAAAATTATACATGAAATCGTGAAAACAACAGAAATATTACCTTTTAGAATATTATGGAATGATAAATATGTCATACTAACTAAACGGGGAATTGACATCAATAATTATCCGTTAATAAAGCAATATTTAGAACATTTCAAAGAAACTCTCAAGGATCGGTATGAAGTTAGACAAAACTTAGCAAAATGGTATGAAATTGCTCAAGTTCGTAATCTTCATCTTTTTAAGGCCAGAATGAAAATAATGTGTCCATATCGTGCACGAGTTCCCAGATTTGGGCTTGACAAAAATCAACGATACAGTTCAATTGATTGCACTTCAATAGTCCCTAAAGATTCAAGTTCTCTAAATATTTACTACATTCTGGGGGTTTTAAACTCAGAATTGATAGAATTTTACTTGTATGCAGTAGCTAAAAAGTTGGATGCTCAAAAAATTGAACTTTATCCCAAAACAATTTCAAATATTCCTCTAAAAATTCCTAGAACCGAAGAAACCAATATTCTTGTTAGTAAAATAACTGAACTCACAGAAAATATATGTACATTACTAGAAACTTTTAAATTCACTCCTACACAACAGCAAATGTTATTAAACAACGGTAAGAGAGGTTTCCTAGAATTTAAAGATGAAATACAGAAATTAAGAGAATTAATCGATACACTCGATTTGCTAGTATATCAATTATATGGCTTAGAAACTCAAAGAGAAGCTTTAAAGAGAGAAATCATACCCACTTGGATCAAATGAATAGGAGATGGCAAGAGTATCGAAACAGGGAGAAGAAATCTCTTTAAAACGACAAAAAGGAGTTTATAAAACTCCTTACAAAACAGCTCGGCATATGGTGAAATTAATCCTTCCTTATATAACTGCTCAATCAGAAATTCTAGATCCGTGTGCTGGTGACGGGGTATTTATCCAAGCACTTATTGACATAGGAGTTAATCCATCTCAAATAACTGCTTATGATACAAATAAAGAAAAAATTGAACAGATACAAGAGATGGGTATTAAAAGCAAATGTACAGATACCCTTCTTGATGATTACACAATAAAAGACATTATAATTGGTAATCCACCATATAAAAGTCGTCGAGGGAGCTTATATATGAAAAAGTATCGGAACGAGCTGGAGAAAAGGTATGGGTTTATTGGATTGTATAATCTTTATTCCCTTTTCATAGTAAATGCAATACAGCATATAAAGGAAGAGGGAGTTGTTTGTTTTATAGTTGAAGACGCCTTTTTCACAAATCGGTATTATTATCGCTTTAGGGAGTTTCTTTTAGATAATTGTAAGATTTTAGAAATAAAGCTAGCTCCATGGCGATTATTCCATGGTAGTGATGCTGATGTAAGGACTGCTATTATAACATTCCAAAAGAGGAAGACTACTGGTTTTTTAAGGAATAAACTACTTGAAGAAGAAAAAAAACATCTGATACGCCTTGTTGATCGTTTAGCTAGTGAGGATGAATATGAAAATCCGCCAAAGATTCAGTTCATTCCACAAATCGAGTATCGGAAAATGCCTGACCTTAAATTCTTTGTAGGGGTGCCAAAATCAATCATTCGATTGATACAAAACCCTCCCAGCAGGTTTGGAGATATTGCAGAAGGTGGTACTGGGATCTCAACAGGTAATGATCATAAATACTTAAGACTAGCCAATATGGTTAACAACGATCCCTCCTGGGTAGGCTTCTATAAATCGGGCCAACGTACACCTTATTATTATAAAACTCCATATTACATAGAAAAAGATTATCAAAAAAACGCAAAAGCAAACTCCAAGAACTTTCTAGTCAGGAATGAGCAATTCTACTTCCGTGAAGGAATTACATGTTCTTCTGTGGGAAGAAGATTTACAGCTGCCTATTTGCCACCTGGTAACCTTTTTGGTGTTAATGCAAACTTTTTCTTTGAAACAAAAGAAAATTTATACTATAATCTAGGTTTTCTGAATAGTAAGCTCGTGCAGTATCTAGCTCGAAAGGTTATTCATCGTTCAAACATCATTGCTACAAGTTTTCTTAGAGAAATTCCGTTTGTTTCTCCTTCTATTGACCAAAAGAAAGAAGTTGTGGCAATTGTGAAAGATATAGTGACATCACTTATGAGTAATCCGAATTATAATTTTTGCAGTAAAGCTGAAAGAGTCGATGAGATACTTTTCGATTTATATAGAATATCAGATCAAGTAAAAAAGGAAATACTAGATTTTTGCGCAAATATCATGGACTTTGCTTGACACAAAGCATTTTTATAAATTTAAACTCTAAATCTTAAAGACCTCATCTCCTGGTCTTACTCGTTCTGGTACTTTGAGACCAATTTTCTGGCCTGCGGAAGCTGAGTCAATATCTGCACGATCAATTTGCATTGATTCGACTGTCATTTCAAGATCAGTTGTACTTCCTTTGATTGCTATTTTGTCACCCTTAGATATAGATCCAGAGGTAATATCCAACACAGCTACACTTATTTTGGAGTAAAAATTTTCTATGTCACCAATTTTCTCTGCCATATTGTTTATCTCCTTCTTTTTCAGACATTCAGTTTAATGATAACAGGTTATTCATAAAGCTTTTGGTGTACTATTACGGTTGTTCCTTAAATCTTGTGTTGATTAAATTCCCAAATTTCTTCTCTACAAGAGATCAGCAGCTTTCTTGCGATTTTCTTGTGAAATCTAAATATTTAAGACTATGGAACCTGGTTCTCGTATCTTAACATATCTTAATAGTAAGAGATGCAAAGGTGGAGTTCAATAAACTCTCAAAAAATGAGCGTCCCCAGCTACCAGGCATCGCTGAGTAGCCTCCAGAATCAGAAACAAGAGCTAGCTCTTCTGATACCATCATCGTACACCAGAATATCATCCGATTTCTTTTACTACTTCGTCTATTCTGATGTAGAGCAGTTAGCTCGCGTAAAAACCTCTGAGGAAATGTTTTTCTCGGACTTCCATCGCCTTCATCTAAAAAACACCCCTGACCAGAGAGAATCAAAGCCTTCAACGCCCGAAACAACGGGTAGTTGGCTACTTTGAGCGCGAATAATGCAGCTGCGCATTTATGGACATCAAGCCCACACGCAGACATTAGTTCCTTCCCCAACTTGCTTGTATATGCCTCAGATCGTTCTCTTACC
>CAZALJ010000093.1:0-6944 GCA_964485715.1 uncultured archaeon | reverse complement strand
GTTTTAAGAATTTAACCCTTGCATCTACTGCGTTATTCCCTAATCACGAACCACTTATTGAACACATTCATTCTGGTGTTATTGGTTGTATTTCTGGTTCAATGAATGGACCTATTGGTAAAGCTGTTTCAACAGGAGAAATTACCATTCCCACTAGCTTACGTTCTCATGGTGGACGAGCACGTGCTGTAGAATGCGGAGAACTTCATCTTGATGTTTCCTTTATAGCTGCTCCTGCCGTGGATGAAATGGGCAACATGAATGGGTGTCAAGGCCCTTCTGCATATGGAGCTTGTGGTTTTGCGAATGAGACTGATTCTATTTACGCTGACAATGTGATCTTAGTTACAGACAATCTCTTGACAGATGAACCTGTTTATCCTATAAGTATAAGAGGTGATAGGGTAGATTATATTGTAACAGTGGATCGTATAGGAGACCCTAACAGGATTGTTGCAGGCTCCCTTGGGAGAAATATAACCAACCATCACTTAGAAATCGCAAAACGTGTTGTCCAAGTCGCTGAAGCAGCTGGTTATTTAAAAGAGGGATTGTCATTTCAAGCAGGGGCAGGTGGAGTTTCTTTAGCTACAACTCAATTTTTACATGAAATAATGATTGAAAGAGAGATTCACGGATCATTTATTCATGGAGGAACTACTGGAGCTGCAGTTAAATTACTAGAAGAAGGATTAGTCAAAAGAATATTTGATGGACAATCATTCGATCTTATTGCTGCAAGATCCTTACGAGAAAATCCGTGTCATTACGAGTGGTCTGCTCAGAATTCTTATAATATCTGGAACCCTGGCGGGCCTCTTGCACATTATGTTGATGTTGTTGCTCTTGGAGCAACTGAAATTGATGTGAATTTCAATGTAAATGTTAATACTCATTCTGATGGCTTATTGCTTCACGGTATCGGAGGTCATACTGATGCAGCAGCCGCTCGATTGACAATCATCACATGTCCTATAGCTAGAAAAGTACCAATCGTGCGTGATCGTGTTACTACGGTTTCTACGCCAGGTGAGATGATTGATGTATTGATAACGGATGCTGGAATAGCAGTAAACCCAAATAGAACAGATTTGAATAAAAAATTAATAAAAGCAGGTATAGAAACAATTAATATTACAGAGTTAAGGGATATGGCTTATAGTCAGGCCACGCCTCCAGAACCAGAATTTACAGACGAAATCTGCACTGTTGTTGAATATCGTGATGGAACACTCCTTGATGTCATTTATAATGTTGTTACATAATCAATGAACATCTACACGGATATTAACAGAACTATAAAGTAATAAGAACTCTTACACATGTTATCTAAGATTCACCATTTTGTTGCAAAGACTAAAAAGTCATTTCCTTCAAGTTGACGCCAAAATACATTTTAGTTCCTATAATTATAATAGTTCAAAGCTTTTAAACTCGTTTTTAATGAATTTCTCCAGTTTTTCACGATTACCAACGCTAATAATGAGTTCATGTTCTTTTTCTGACTTGAATGTATCTTCAAAAATCTCTATCTCAACAATCCATCCCTCATTATATGGGTCTAGGAAGATTAATTTTGGATTTTCATGCAGCTTTTCATTAAATGCTGTGATAGTCCCAGAAAAAGGTTGTAAAATAGGGCCAATCCATTTGCTCGATTCAACTGTCCCCAATGCTTTAAACTGGTTAACTTTTTTACCAATTTTACGTGCTTTCACATAGAGAATATCTCCAGCCATTGCTGCTCCGAACGCATCAAGACCTACAAGATAGTTGTTACCTGCAGCGTGTTTTGCCCAAGTATGTCCATTATCACCAGCTAAATAAAATCGATCTAGGGGAAATATGTATTCAATATCTGCTTTTAAACTCAAAATTTCCGCCAAAATTTTCATCTCAGAAAATAATGATCATATTAAATGTCTGAGTATGTATATCTTTCTATAAATAGCCTTATGGATAACCTTTCATTAATACAAATAGGGGGTCAGCATTTTTCATAATAGATTATCAATCGATCTCAAAATCAACTGATCTCAAAAAAGACTCAAGAAACTGTAAAACACGAAAAGCTATTTCCTGTCGCATTTCTCTTCGTTGTAGGTCTCTTTGGATGGATAATTTTTTTACTGAAACCTTCTTGTTAAAAGCGATTGCCGTATACACCTCACCTGCTTTCTTTTTTGTTCTTCTCTTTTTTAATTCTGATGATGATAGTAAACCTGTTTCTGCAAGACCAATTTTTGCTCCAGAATAATCCCTTATTCGTTGCGCAAGATCTTTGGCAATTTCTGACGAGACGACTCCATAACCTCCAAATGATAGCTCTTCATATGGAATTCCGAGTTTGATTTTCATTTCATTTGAGTAAGGTGTCATCCCAAGAATAAAATAATGTGAGGCACCACTACTACCAGTTAATAAATCGCTGATAAGGCCACAGGTAGTTAATTCAACTGTTGCAATTGTAAAGTTTTTCTGCTGAATCAGGGGAATGATTCTTTTTTTAGCATATTTGTGTAATAATACATAAGACAATGTAAAGGGTGGTCTTATGTGTTCAAACGATTTTCCAATAATTGATTGGAGTTCTTCTACGAAATTAACTTCAGTAATTGGTTCCATCTCTTGAAAATTTCAGTATTATCTTCTGTTTGATATTCATTAATCAGACGTTGTTGTAATAAAGTGTCTCTTTCTATTTCTGGTAATAGACGCTTTAATATTTCAATAGCTGTTATTTCCTTTTTTCCAGCTTCTAGAGTTATTTGGATTACTGCTTGGATAGCAATTTTCGTTGCTAGCCATTCAGAACTTGATTGATATAAATTATTCATTTTCAAATACTTTAATATTGCAGGATGAACACTAGTTTCTTGAACAGGTTGTTTTTTGGAAAATTTTTCACGAATTAATGACGCGTTAAGAAATCTAAAATGTCTTCGTAGCGATAAGAAATAGATTTTTTGGTGAAAAATCTTTGGTAGATGCTTGTTGAGAAATTGAGAGAAATCTTTTTTCGTAAAAACCTCTTCTCTACCAGCAACAAAGTAATCTGCGATAAAAATATCTGGTAATACTTCTTCTAAAGGTATTATATAGTAATTAGGATCTAAAACTTTCTTAAAGACGTCCATCCCCATAATAAATGAAATTGTCTTAATATTCCTAAAAGATTGTTGAACAGCTTTAATTAAATCAATGTATCGTGCCACATTCGATAAACCGATAGTGATCGGGGTAGTTAATTTGAAATTATCAAACAAATTTTCGAGCATCTCAACTCGATAACCCAATAATGACCGACTCAAGACATTAAGTTTCTTATCAACATGAGAGAGGGAGAGCAAAATAATAATTTCAGATGAATCTAATGGATTAATATTTGAGCGAAGATCAATTGCTTTAGAAAGTAATTCCAGATGTGACAATGTAGGAGGATCAAAAGAACCCTGTATAACAAGATAATTGGAGGGTCTTTGAACTCCCTCCTTAATCCGAACATTATTTGTATCAACCCTGATTAGTGGTTTAATTACTGGGCCAGATTTCTCAAATTGATATTGTAATTCTTGGGCTTTCCATTCAACTTTAATTATTTTTTCAAGCTTCTGAAACAAAAATGTTTCCTCTTTATATCCAATTTAAAGAACCAATTAAAAACCCCAGGCACCTCGACCACGCATGCGTCGAACTTCTAGGATTTGACCAGAATGCGTGAATTCATGGTTAAAAAGCAAGATAAAAGCTTTTCCAATGTTTTTGTTTTGCCAATTTGGTGGAAAACCTGAATCATCAAAAGATTCTTCAAGCCATTCATCAGTTTTTGCTTTTAATACTTTAGTAATTTCTCCATTCACTAACTTAAATTTAGAAAAAAGATCCTCCAAAGTGAAAAGTTCGGGAAAGTCTCCTTTTGTATTAATTCCAAAAGTCGAAATATAGTCCTCGGTAAGTGTTATCGGATTACCACAAAATCTATTGTTTGCAATTAAATCGTGATTAACCAATACATGACCCACTATCCATCCTATTGCTGGAGAGCCAATCTCTGGTCTCCAGCGTAGATCTTCATCGTCTAAATCTTTAGTCACAAAACGCATTTGATTTTCGAGAGCGTAACAAAGTGTTCTAATAACGTATAATGCTTTCATATAGTCACAACCAACTTCAGAAAGATACAAATGTTAGTTAATAAAAATATACGTCAATTTGTTGCTTTTAATCAGTTTCTTTTTAATTTTCAAGAAAGCATCTTTCTGTTATTAAAATAAATTGTCAAGCTTTATAATTCACCACACAAGAATACATAAAAGTAGAAACTACTCTGTAAAAAGATCTTTGTGAATTTAAATGCGTGTTTTATTATTAGCTATGCCCAATACTGCCTACTTTTTCCATCATTTTGCTGTTCTTCCTAATCTAGCTATTTGTGCAATAGCAGGCAATATCGGTGAAGAACATGAGGTTACTATTGCGGATCTCGTTCTTAGAAGACGAAATTTCAAAAAATTTCTCGAGACAAGAATTCTAAAACATTCACCAGATCTTATTGGGCTCTCATCTATGAGTTTTCAGAGTAAAACAGCTAGATATATCGCGAGATTCATAAAAACTATTGATCCCGAAATTAAGATAGCTCTGGGTGGTTATCATGCTTCTATGATACCTGAAGAAGTTGGCCGCTCTTGGGGAAACGATATAGATTTTATTGTTAAAGGAGAAGGCGAACATACTTTTAGAGAATTACTTCAAGCTCTTGATAAAGATAAAACGGACTTGCGAGATATCAAAGGTTTATCCTTCCGACATAATGGGGAGTTTGTCCACAACCCCTGGAGATCTCTATCGGACCTAAACACCTTAAACCTGCCAAATCGGAATGTTCGGTTACTAAAGAAAGGATTTCATATACTTGGACGGAAAGCAGATGTGATTGAAACTTCTCGAGGGTGTAAATATACTTGTAAGTTCTGTTCTATAAACAAAATGTACGGTCGGAGTTTTAGAACTTATGAGATAGAACGGATATTAACTGACATTGAGATCTGTAAAAAACATGGAACTAAAGCCATTTTCTTCGCGGATGATAATATTAGTTTGGAGTCCAAACATTTCCGTAACCTTTGTGAGGGGATTATTGAAAAAGGTCTGACTGACATCCATTATACGACCCAAGCTCACGTTGGAAGTTTATATAATAAACCTAAACTACTAAAAAAGGCCCTAGAAGCCAATTTCAAAGGATTTTTTCTAGGAATAGAGAATCCACATCAAAATACTCTGCAGACAATTGGGAAAACTGTATCAAATATGGCACATAAAGCAGAAAGAGTCGTAACGCAAATAAGGAGTCATGGAGCGCTTGCACTAGGTGGATTTATTGTAGGAAACCCTGGTGATAGAGCTCAAGATTTTTATAATATTCTCCACTATGCTAAACAAATAAAAGTGGATGCACCGATCTTCTTTGTCTTAACTCCATACCCAAATACCCAAATTCGCGAGATTTTGCTTGAAAAAAAATTGGTTACCAATCCTGATAATTATAGTAATTATGATGCCTTGTCGGCTAATATTAAAACCTCTCATTTAACTACAGAAGGTGTAGAAATCTTGACCGAGTATCTATATGACAATTTCAAAGGTTTAGACTGGATCTTCGCTTCAAATATCCGCAGATTTTATCCATGGTATTTTATCAAGCTTCTTTGCCGACTTTTTCCTCTAACAATAATAAAAATTAATTATAAGGTTAAAAGGAAAAAATATCATGATTTCTTGAAAGAAATGGCCAAGAATAAGAAAGATTTTCGAGATTTAAAAAAGTGAAATATCTCAGCAATACCTTGAGCAAGAACATTTTTTTATATTATCCCTTCCTTTTGTAACCATTCCACAGTGCTTGTTATTGTTTCTTCTGCTAATAATTTGGGTTGATAATCCAACTCCGAACGGATCTTAGAATCATCAAAAAGACGATCTCTAGAGAATTTTAGAACACGATAGCGATTGAGAGTTGAGGGTTTACCTCTTATTTTCCCCAAAATTTCACTAAAAAAGCCAACTGAATAAGCAATAAAATGAGGATAGTTTTTAGGAGGTCTGGTTACCTCTAATTTTTCAGCTACTTGATCATAAAGCTCTTTTACAGTGATTTCAAACGATTTAACATTGTAAATTCTACCATTTGCCTTATGACGTTGGTTAATGGCAAGGATGACAGCTCGAGCTAAGTCCTCCGCCGCTACCCAAGTTTGTTTAGCTTTTCCCTTGCGAATCATTGGAAATTTTCCATTTTTTATGGCATTACAAATTTTTGCCATATGAGTAAAGTCTCTAGGCCCCATCACATTAGGTGGCCGGATTATTGTTGCTTCTAAGGTGCCTTTTTCTATAGCAGCTTTCACGATTTCTTCAGCTGCTACTTTAGACTTATGGTAGTTCCCGTAGGGCCCATAAGGAGTATCCTCGGAAATATATACGGAAGATAATCGTGGATAAACCCCTGATGAAGAGATATATACTAAGAAATTTGCAGAATTAGATTGAATCATGGCATCAATTACATTTTGGGTACCTTGAGCATTAACTTCCATTAATCTCGAGAGAGGAGCCCAATCATCTGCAAGAGCAGCCGTATGAATAACTATTTCAGGATTAAAATTCGCTATAGCCCGACTTAACGACTCAGGATTAGTAATATCCCCTTGAAAAATTGTCAATCCAGCTTTTGATCTCATATTCGCTTTTGTTAAATCGCGCACTATCAATGAAATATTTGAGGGAGGATAGTCTCTCTCCAAAGCGTCAACAATGTGACTACCTACAAATCCTGTGCCACCTGTAGTTATGATTTTCATTTGATTCGCCTAAAAATTATATCACAACTTTTACTTCATTAGCTTAAATTCCAAAAGTAGTTTTAAATTTCATTATCGACT
>CAZALJ010000092.1:0-6998 GCA_964485715.1 uncultured archaeon | reverse complement strand
CATATCTGCTTTGATTCTATTATCCATGCGACTTAGGCACAGTTGCGCTGTCTGACGTTTGAGCTCAATCACTTCAGGATCCCATTCAATATTTGGGGCCTGATCAACCCACTGCTGCATTTTTCCCTTAGGATCAAATACAATGTCACAATTACGTAATATTCGTATAACAGTAGCCACTTGCCAGTAGGGAACATTATTTTTCCCTCCCAAAACCTCCAAAAAGAAGGATGGTGGAGCAAACGTCACTTTTATTTCCAAATCATCAGGAATGTCAGTCAAATCAGTAATAGTGGTTTCTTTAAGATCACGAACATTCTCACGGATAGCCCAGAGGTTAATTCTTGAGTCAAACTGCTCAAAATCGTCATGAACCATAAGTCGTCCCTGTTCCTGATCTTTAGCTTCGATTTGCATTAAGAGGGTCTCAATGATTTGGTTCACAATCTCAGTTCTGACCATTTTTAATCCTCGATTATTATTATGGAGAACAGGAATTTAATAAATCTTCTTTGACCACCCTATTATTAGTTATTTCAGACGGTGAATCGTGTGAATAGACCTATGTTTTCTGTCCAGGTATTTCTTATTATTTCTACCATGGTCATACCATGTATGATCCGTCCCGTTGCCAACTCTGATGTTTTAATTTCACTTAATTCACATCACTCTGCACGTGAGAGTGATAGTACAACTCTCACCGTGCTCGTTATCCTAATGGAATTGCCTGATGATCCACATCATCCTACTCACACGATCCAGCATTTTGAGGATCTGTTCTTTCATAGTGGAGTAAAGAGTGTAAGCCAGTATTATCAAAACACTTCTTATGGGGAGGTCTTCCTAGAAGGAGAGATTCTAGGTTGGTATCAAGCTGAAAAAAACCTATCGTACTATGGAGCTGGAGGGAGAATTGATAATGTGGATATTCGTCCCGATTATCTCGCTAATGAATCGAGAAACCACGCTCTTGAAGCAGGTAAAGATCCAGAGAGTTATGATTTTTTTGGTGTGATTCATTCTGGGGATGGCCAAGAATATTCTGGAAATTCAGCTGACATTTGGTCTCATAAGTTTGATCTTCATCGTTTTGGATTGACCTCTGTTGAATATTCTATGAATCACGAATATATAAGTTATGTAACCCCTTCTCATGAACTAGGACACGAACTTTATTTTCCAGACCTTTATGACTTAGATTTCAAAAATATTTTCGCTGGCTCATATTGTCTTATGGCTTATGGCGAGGGACATTTTTCTATTTGGAATAAATATTATAGCCGAGTTTCTCAACCATATTCTGCTCAGTTTCTTTCAGATGCTCATCGTTTACGAATCTCCAACTTCACTAATGATATTATAACGACTATTAATCCATTAGCCATAACTGAACCTACAGGGGTTATGTGGTTTGAACTAGGGTGGGATTCAACAGGATTTACCCACTCTGAGCATGGACGAGGATGGACAGTCACAGTACGGGAAGATATTGATTATGATAGACATTTACCAAAACATGGAATTGTTATTGCGGAAATTCAGGTTGGCCCCCGTTCTTCTAGTCAAGTCCAAGTAGGATTAGATGTTTCACCTCCTTGGAATGTAATTGATGCTCATCCTGAAACTAGTGAAAATAAAGAAGATGCTGCATTTTCCTTGGTTGATGGGGACATTGGAACCTATTGTTCTAGAGAAGGGTGGGCTGTCCAGTTGATTGAAAAATATGAAAATTTATCTTATGCTCTTCGCGTGACCAATGAAAACAATATCCCTTATGTAGAGATAGTGTCACCAAACCAACCCATAACAGGAACTTATGACATATTAATTACAGTTACTTCAACACCACAGTCAAATATCTCGTTAACAGAAATTTCTATTGATCATGGTTCATGGCAAGGATGTTCTCCAGTCACAGACTCGAAAGGAACATATTTCTTTCGTTGGAATACTACAGAAGTCAGAGAGGGAACTCATCTTATTCGAGTTCGTGCTTCAGATAACGCAAGTATTCCTTATATTGGTTATTCGTCTTTTATAACCGTAGAAGTAGATAATACAAATGGCACAATACTTGTTGTTGACGACGATTTGGGACGATCATCGGAGATTCCCGTTCTTGATGCATTGGATGAATTAGGATATTTTGGTCAATATGAAATTAAACAGACAACCTCATTAACTAATGTAGAGATTACTGCGGAAAAAATGATGGAATATGAATACATTATTTGGGTAGGGAATCCCTCAATCACTCCAATAAGTAACTCTCACATTAATTACAATGAGTTCAAAGAAATTAAACAATATTTGGAATCTTCTTCTCCAGAGTATCCGCCGCGTATCATTTTCATGTCTAATTACAATATCTTTGACTTTAGTAATCAAGGTACAAATGTCCATAATGAAATAGATGATGTTTTTCGTGCAAGAAGTCCCACCAATTTTCGCGCTCCAGTTATCCTGTTAAGTGGTAGAGATTTCTTAAAAAGTCTTCCACCCTTCACCTTAGGCCCAACTGACTCATTATTTGCAAATCGAAGTAGTGATGGAGAAGTAGTAACTCTATTACCTGGAACTGTACCCATCCTTGAAGATAAAGATCCCGAATTTTCAGGATATAGTACAAAAGGTTATTATGTAGACAACGGGGAATATAAACTAATTAATTTCCTTTTTCAACCTGAATTAACACCTACTACTATATTAACACAGCTCCTCAATTTATCATTAGATTATCTCGCTCAACCCAATAATTCAACTTTCCCCACAAACACCGCATCACTTCCAAACTCTAGCTCCTCTACTATTGAAATAGAACTATTGCTCATTATTGGAATATTGATACTAGGAGGGGTTGGTATTTCTATGTTTATTAAGAAGAGAAAATATTAATTTAAATAAAAAAGTAGCTACGGATTGGAACCAGCAAAATAAGGGTTTAAACTTTTAATGACCAAAATTAGCTAGCAGAGACGATTTGCATTTAGTTCCTGACTCTAGAGATTAGGAGTAATTTCAGACTCTTTGACTTGTGACCTAGAAATATCAAACTTAACATCTAGGTAGATCCCTATAATAACGAGAAATCCTCCAATCAAGGTAATTGGTGGTAATTCCTGAGATAATATGATCCAAGCTAACAACGAGGCACCCACAGTTTCTCCAATTACTGCTAATGAAACTGTTTGGGCCGATATATGCTTCATAGCATAAATGTATAACGCATGTCCTAATAAGCTTGGACCAATGGCTAATGCAATGAACCACACTAGATCATCAGGGTTAAAATGAAGAACATTTTCACCAAGAAAAAGAGAAAAAAGAAAAAGAAAGCCCGAACAGAATAGGTTTACAAAGAATACATAGGGGATATTTGGTACCGTGTGTTGTGTTCGCATCCGTTTTCCTATCATGAAGTAAAAAGCGACCATAATTGCTCCAAATAACGCTAAAAAAATGCCTTCAGGATAGACCGTACTGGTCTGTTGGGAATTAGAAGTTAAAGATATTATAAATAATCCTGAAAATCCAAGAATTAAGCCAATAAGCTGTTGAAAGGTGATTTTCTCTCGCAATAATAAGAATGAAAATACAATTACCCAAATTGGGGAGGAATTAACTACAATTACTGATACCGCGACAGATAAAGAGGTTAAACTTTGAATCCAACTTAAAAAATGGAGAGAAAGAAAGAAACCCGATAAAGCAAAAAAACGTTGATAAGTTAAATTAAAATATGGTTTGAACTGATTTCTGACTTCTTTGCGTGAAATAAAAGGAATAAGAAACATAACAGATAAATACAACCTCCAGAAAGCAATAATAACAGGAGGGACACCATTATCCAATAGAAAACTAATGAAGATAGAAGCCCAAGATACAGCCACAGTAGCAACAATTAAGCTAATTTGACATTTTGTCCTGGGTTGTATCTGTTTCATATTACCACAGAAGCCTAAAAAAGTTCATATCCATCTTGAAATCTTCTTAACTAAATATTTATAGCAAATATTAATTATATAATTTTTAATCTATCTCTATTTTTTAGTGTGGAAATACTAATATGACAGAGGAAAATATTATTGGACCCAGAATAGGCGCTCATAAGTCAATTGCCAAATCGATTGACCTCGCGGTTGATCGCGGAGTACAAAGTACTTGTGAGTGCCTGCAAATTTTTACTCGACCTCCGAGACGTTGGGATGCAACAAAGATAACATCTGAAGCTATTCAAAACTTTGTTAAAAAGGCTAAAGCAGCAAATTATTACGACACAGCCATTCACATGCCATATCTACCAAATCTCGCTTCTCCAGATGATAATCTTTTCGAGAAATCTGTGAATGTCTTGATCGAAGAAATTAAAAAGATGTCATTATTAAAAGCACCATATATCATAACACATTTAGGGAGTCCAAAAGATCAGGACGAAAATTTCGCTGCCAAACGTGTTGCAGAGGCTTTAAACAGAGTTAGAAAAAATATTAAGAAATCTTCGATGATTTTATTAGAAAATTCGACCGCAAAAAGAAAAACATGGGGGAATAAAATTAACCACTTCGAGAAAATCCTAGGTTACGTACAGAAAGAACATTATATAGGTATATGCTTCGATACAGCACATGCTTATTCGTCTGGTTATGATATCTCTACTCCAGAAGGATTAAATGAAGTTATAGATAAGCTCGAAGAAAAGATAGGAAAGAACAAACTAAAAATATTTCATATTAATGATTCTAAAGGAGCTCTTGGTTCTGGAATAGATCATCATGAACACATTGGCAAAGGATATATTGGATTAGATTGCTTTAAAGAACTAATGCAAAATCCCCGCTATAGAAAATTGCCAATGATTCTAGAAACCCCCAAAGATGATAAAATTAGTGACAAACAAAATCTCGAACTGCTAAGAAAATTAAGATCAGGAAATTAACCTCTTATTTAATAACTGTAAAATATTAGGAGAAAGAACGATGAAACGTACGATCTCAGATTTAAATACAGCTTATCGGTATTTATACTCTAGACTCACTGTTTTAGTCTCATCAGGAACATTACATAAACCAAATGCGTTAGCAATAGCTTGGTCCTGTCCATTATCCGTCAATCCACCGTTAATAGGAGTCTCAATAACTAAAAAGCGATATTCTCACGAAATAATTCGTCAGCACAAAAATTTCGTGGTGAATATTCCTAATATCACACAGGTTGAGGGAAGTCATTATATTGGTAGCATTAGTGGTCGAAAGGAGCCTCAAAAACTCAAGCATGCTGGGTTTACTATTGAAGCTTCGAACAAAGTTAAAGCTCCAAGAATAAAAGAATGTAAAATCAATCTCGAATGTGAATTACAGAGAATTATTATCACAGGTGATCATGATTTGTTCATTGGTGAGGTGGTAGAGGGAGTGATTGAGGATGAAATAATTGATGATTGGGCTTTTGACTTAAGAAAATTCCAACCCATATATTGGAGACAATCAAGAGCAACAGAAGAAACTTATTCTCTTGATTTGAAAAATAAATTGAAAGGAAGAGCAAATGGAACCTAAGGAGTCACATAAACTAGAAATTGAAGGCCAAACGGTCTATTTTAAGTCATCAGAGAAAATGGACGAGATCCCATCTGAATCTGTAACTTTGGTCGTGACTTCCCCTCCTTATTGGAATGTTCGCGATTATGGCGGAGAACAGATAGGATTCGGCCAAAGTTATAGTAGTTATATTACATCACTAAACAAAGTTTGGACGGAATGTATTCGGGTTTTACAACCCAATGGTAAAATTGCGGTCAATATTCAACCATTGCCAATTGAAAGTAGTCGTTCTGGATTTGATCGACGAGTTATTCAGAATATTATATGGGATATTGAACAGTTCATGAGAAAAAATAGTCTTTATCTCTCTGGAATGCATTATTGGGACAAATCAGAATATGTTTCGAACGTATCATGGGGTAGCTATCCTAAACCAACAAATATTGCTTCCAACACTGGTTTTGAACAAATATTTGTTTGGGTCAAGCCAGGTAAGACAAGGACAGTTCCGAAAGACCTCTTAACTCAAAGTGTTCTAACAAAGAGTGAATGGCGTCATTGGGCCGTACGTTGTATCTGGGACGATATTGCCCCTGTTTTCAAGATTAATTCTAAAGGTCAAAACAGGTTTGGACATTCTGCGCCATTTCCTGAAGAAATTCCTTATCGATTGATAAGGTTACACACAGCAATTGATGAAACCGTGCTAGATCCATTTTTAGGGTCTGGAACTACTCTCAAGATGTGTCGTTTAGCATCAAGAAGAGGGATAGGTTATGAGATTAATTCCAACTACGCTGGATTAATTCGTACACGAATTTTAGAAGAATGGAACCCACCGATCATAGAAGCACAATATAAGGTCTTTGGAACAACTCAATTTTTTAGAATTATGAAGTTTATACATCATCGTCTAAAAGAGGATCCATTGTTAACACTAGAATCACTCATGGGAGAGTTTAATAAGATCTTTCCAGAAAAAATGACAAAATCATGGATCGGGCATTTGAAAAACCTAGAACAAGAATCTCAAAACAATGCAAAAACCTCTCCAAAGATGGTTCTTGACAAATTCTTTGAATGATTTGAAAAAATTAAGAGAGGACTTGGATATTCAGCTATGAAGAAAGATATTACAAAATTGTCTAATAGGCTGATATCATTGGAATGTTCGGTGCCTAGAAATAAATCAAAAGAAAAACTTTATATAGTTTAATAAAAAAAAGGAAAATTGCTGAAAAAATTCAGCAACAACATATATTATTTGTTTTCTTAGGAGAAAAGGTGAAAAAAGGATGGCAGGATTTGCATCTGCACGTGTTGAGAAACTCATTCGTACAGCCGGAGCTCATCGAGTTTCTGCTGACGCAATTACCAGACTGAATGAGATTTTAACGGATTATGGCACAAACATTGCCAAATACGCAGTTGAGATTGCTCGACACTCTGGACGTAAAA
>CAZALJ010000091.1:0-7009 GCA_964485715.1 uncultured archaeon | reverse complement strand
CTTTACATTGGAAACTTTTTTTAATTCCTCTTTTACATGGAGTATGTAACTAGAAAATACCTGTAACTAGATATTTATAGCCAAGCAATAATTATTACCGTTGGGTAGACATGTCAAAAATTAGCTATAATTTCCTAGCGAAAGTTCTCCTTTTAGGGGAGTTTCGGGTAGGAAAGTCGTCGATGGTGTTACGTTATGTAGAGGACAGGTTTCCTGGCAATTACCACGCAACCATTGGAGCTAACTTCTTGGTTAAGACTGTGGACCTTCCTCTTGAAGACAAAATTTACAAGGTTGGCCTCCAAATTTGGGATATAGGTGGACATGCTCGCTCATCTCAGGTGGGCCGAGTTTTTTTCCAAGGAGTGTCGGGGGCTCTTCTGGTATACGATTTAACTAGAAAAGAGACACTTGAGAAATTACCGTTGTGGATAGAACAATTGAAGAAGTACTCAGCGAACGTTAGGATGTATCTCGTGGGAAATAAAAAAGATTTAATCGAGGAACGACAAATTACCTCTAACGAGGGAGAACAAGCCAAGGATCGCTTGCAGATGGTTCACTTCTTTGAGACGAGTGCTAAAACAGGTGATCACATCCAAGAAACCTTTGAAGATCTCTCGAGGCTTCTTGTTGATGCTAATCGTGATAAAATTATCGTTACTGAGTCGAATATGGAAAAGTAGCCTTAAGCTGTTGTTTTTTCTGTTTAAAAAGTTGTTATTACTCCCTGGGTTCTTATGCAGTCATCATCAGGTCTTCAAGGGAACTGATATTTTTTAGTTGGTTTTTTAAGAGATTTACCTCTTCTGAAGAGATTTCATCATTACGCAATAGATAATCAAGAATATCAAAAAATATATTTTTAGCATAAGGGAAATTCGTGGAAGCTTCTGGTAGGGAAGTGAATGCAAATGTCAACTTATCGAATAGAGTGGCATCATCAACTTTTAATGCATTTTTAACAGTTTGAACGTAAATTTGGTCGTCGGAAATGCTTCGTGCAATCTTAATCCTCTTCTTTGCTTCTCGAGAGGCATCGTGTGAAAGTTCTGGAACAAAAAGCTTCTTGAAAAATCTGACAAAACGGTTCATTGTTACTGGCTCGAATTATTTTAACACAAATTGTATAAAGAATGTTAAGAGAATTTTTTAACCCCATTTTAAGTGATAAACCCTATTTTAGGCGTTCTTTCCAATAAATGAGTTCTTAACAAATCCTTTTTAAACCATCTTTCGTTATCTATTTTTACAATTTTATATAGATTTAAATCTCTTATTATGTGACAAACACAAATTTAATTTTTCTGATATAGAGGTCCCAGCTTTGACAGAACCACGTCCAAGCCATTCTGAAGCGATTGCAGGAGTAAAAATTAAACGATTTTTGACTATGGCAGTAATGAAGTTGTCAAGAGAATTATTAGATCGGTCTGATACAATTGAGACCAAAAAATTCATTGAAACTATGATTGACGGTTTAGTGAAATCAAATTTCACATTAACATCTTCCGATAACACGTTAACCCAAGCTAAACTCTTCTTGGCTTCATTGGGTTTTTCCCCTTGTGAAATAGAGTGGGCGGAGGACGTTCGGCTAGGAAAAGTTCTCTTAGGTAAAGGTCGTATCTGGAGAGCAACAACAGAAAAGGATGCTGAATTAATCAAACTCCTATTATCGGCAGTCATTAAAGGACTTGGGTATTCATTTATTGAGTCTAATGTACAGGTTTCTTTTGTGGAAAACGAACTTCTTCCACCTCGTTTTGCATATGAGCTCCAATTTCGAGCAACTGAAGATGTTTTTGCTGAATCGATTCAACCTACAAAAGAAAAAACAAAAGTCCTTCTTTCAGCAGGATCCTTACTCGAACCTATTCTTGGTAGAGGAATTAGTATTCATGATGCAACCCGATTTTTGTTAGAGGGAACGCGAACAGTAGTAGAGCATTTTAAGCCTGCTCTATTAGAAAGAAAAGATATTGAAGATTATCCATTAAAATTAATTGAGGTTCTATATCTTAAACTACAGGAAGATGAGCAATTAGAGACTTTTGGCCATCAAATAGGCATTCAAATGGTTAAAGGTATAAAACAAGCATTTCCCCAGTTAGAAAACCATAATATTCTGAAGGGAATTGGTCTACTACCCCCAGATGATATTGACGAGTTATTATTTTATGGTGATGTTGAGATCTGCGGGAAAGAACATCGTGGTAAGAACATTAGGTTTTGTAGCTTTTTAGGGCACATCTGGAGCGGTTTTGCCTCTGAAGTTCTTGGTAAGAAATTTAGGATGACTGAAGAACCTCTATGTGCCACTAGTACGGGAACAAAATGTATTTTTACATTAGAAGAAGTCGTTGCTTGAGAATACTTACATTAATTGATCAGTAAGCGCCATTAAACCTTCTGAAATCAACTCGATTTTAGGAGTTTATATTAAAAGCTTTAAAAGGAGGAAAGGATACACATTTTTAGCAAACCTGAAACCCACTCTTCGATCAAACCAAAATTAAAAAAAGACTTAACGGCATTCAAACAGTTTAGAAGAACCAGAGTAAGGCGTTTTAATATAAAAGAACTCTTAGAATTCAAGGGTTGATTAAAAGGAGAATTTTAATGGTTAACTTCTGCGAAAAATGTGGTGCACTCTTAATTCCCCAACGACACGAAGATGATAGTGTCACTTTGGTATGTAGAGTATGTAAAACAGAGGTTAAAGATAAATTTAAGGAATCTTCTTATCAAATCTCTAGTAAAATTGAACATAGCGAAAAAGAAATGTTGACAATAGTAGAAGAAGATTTTGACATTCGACCAAGTGTAAAAATAGCATGTTCTCGGTGTAATAATTACGAGGCTCGATATTGGGAAGCAGAAAATCGGCGAAAAGAGGAATGGGAAACAACTACCTATTATAAGTGCACAAAGTGTAGCTGGGTTTGGTCTGAATAAGAGATAAGGGGTTTATTATTCTTTATTCAGAAAAATAGAATTCTACAGTTATTCTAAATCGTAAATTCCCATCCACAATGAAAATCACGTTCCATCGGATCTGGAGGGCATGCAATGACATTGGTTTTAATTCTACTGTCGATAGTTGCAGCAAAACCACTATACTCTACGATTCCTACCTCTTTGCAAGGAAATAAAGGTAATTTTTTTCTTTCTCGGGCAGACTGAACTCGGCAAGTTTTCATTTTTAGGATTAATTTGCTAGAAGAGACTCTCTTAACCTCCTGAATGTTTATTGAGGCATATAATCGAAGATTTAGAGCCTTTTCTAACCCATCCAACCCTGAGTTCCGAGGAATTTCAAATTCATTCATTATGCGTTTTGCTTCAACTACAGTGAAACGTTTCCATCCTTCTTTGTCAATTTGGATTGCCTCATCGAGGCCATGTCGTTCTTCAGCAGCCAAAAACCAACAACCATCATGAGCTAACCAGTTCTTGGCGTACATTCTGATGATTTTGATTAAATCTTGTTTTTCTAAGTCTTCAAGGTTCATTTTACTTGTCTCCGAGTATAGGTGAGTATTTAGTGCTAAGAAATTGTTCAATTATTTCTTTAAGTTCCTCTATAGAGTATCCTTCATTTCGTAAAGTTAAGTCAAAATACTTTTTGTCTCTGAATGAAATTCCATAAATCTGTTCTAACCGTTCGCCATCTGTTCTATCCCTCGATTTAATCCTTTGAATTAATTCCTCTTCATTCATACCAAATTCAGATCTGTTTACATCATGGGAAATACGATTAGCTATCACCCGTGCAGCAACTTCTAGCCAAATGGTAATTCCATTGGATCCAATGGTATAAGGTGCCATTCGACCAATGAAAATCCCTCCCTTTAAAAGAGCACTTTTCAACGTATATTTTTCAATTTCAAGATCTACTTTTTTTGCAAACTCCTGATCTTGTGTAGTTTTAATGTGTTTCATAAATTCGTCTAGATTTCGTTCTTTCCATCCTGACTCAACAGCTATTTTACGTACAAAATCACCTGCTCCAGTGATTTTTAAGGAAACTTTGTGATTTTGTTCAAAATATTGATGGATAAATTGAGCAACAGTGTCTTTTCCTGTTCCTGAAAACCCTCCAATGGCTATAATTGGATTAGTTCGTGTGTTAATGATTGTTGAGAATTCCTCTAGGAATTGTTTCTCGAACTCACGTAAGCAGGGGACAAAAGTACCCATAATTGTAACCAGCGTTATCACAAATGATCATATTTATCTTAATATGATTCAGGATCTTGTCTAGCAATTTTATCTATTTCGTATTCAAACCTTCTAGAATATGGATAGATAAAAGGGCGCTCTCTTCAAGGATTCAAATATATGTTGTGTGAATTAAGAGTAGTCTTGTTATGTCCCACGATTTTATTGTGTTTAAATTAATATGTTTAAATGGGAAGAGGGTTTGTAAAGAATTGACATATAATAATCTTCTATTCAACATTTTTCAGAGGTTCATATACTTTGAAAGAGGTAGCTCGGAGTCATAAATCAATAGATGACTCTCTCTCTTCTATCAGTGCAAAATTAGGAGTTACCTTGGTTGATGTTTTAACCAGAATTTCAGTGAGTACTGGTTTCGATGCTTTCTTTGAATCTATAACAAGGTTAATAATTGAAGAGATTTCTTTTGTTTCAAAAGTATTCTTCTATCTCGTCGATCATGAGATTGGAATAATTCAGTGTTTAGGGGAAGTGGATACGAGCTTAAAATTTAAAACAAAAAGCTATGGCTCTGAATTCATTCAAGATATTCATCGTGGTATGCTAGGAAATACCGTGCAAACAGGAAAACCCACAAGCTCAAATTTAACTACCTCTACTAATTCTCAAGTTGATATAAATTATCAGAATGAAATTTGTGTTCCTATCAAATTCGAAAATGAAATAATTGGAATTACTCACGTACAAAGGTACAATGTACAACAATTCAGTGATGAAGATCAAGAAAAATTGGTGTTTATCGCTAACGCTCTAGGAGGATTTATTAAGTCAAAACAATTGACTCGTCAGCTTCAACGATCTCAAGCTAAACTTCTCAAGGTAAATCTTGATCTGAAGGAGTTAAGTGAATTTCAGGAAGAAATTTTTCGCTCAATAGATGAGGGGTTAATCCTAGAAGATGAAAACTTTCGAATTCTCTATCTTAATCCCAAAGCTGAAGAAGAATTGGGATTCACTACTGAAGAATTAAAAAATAAGAGTTATGCAACTATCATTAATGATGATTCCATCTTTAAGGTGCATACTGAAACAAAAAAACAAAAAAGCGGGATACGTAGTTCATATCGTGCAAAACTACTAAGAAAAAATGAATCTGTACTTCCAGTTCTAATTCATGCTGCTCCGTTTTATAGGGAAGGGGTTTTTAAAGGAGTAATGCTCGCTTTTACTAACTTGAGTCCGATTATAAAGACTGAAGAAGAGATCCTTGAATTAAAAGAATATCACCAAACAATGCTAGATAACTTACCAGTTGGGGTTATTGGTATTAATGTAGAAAAGCAGATTGATTATGTTAATAAATATCTTCAACGTTTAATTGGAATAATAGTTCAAGGAAAACCTATAAAACACTTATTTTCAGAGCATTTTAAAGGTCCTGGCTCAAAATCCATTTTGAATCTAATAGAAGAGAGTTTCGACGAAAGACGTAGTTTTAGATCAAATGAAATCCCATTTACAATAAATGACAAGAAAATCATCGCAAATATTTCGTTTATTCCTTTATTTGGCTATTCTGACGAATTCATGGGAGCAGTTTTAGTGATTGAGGATGATACTGCAATTTATACTCTTATTGACCGATTGAGAGAAGTTTCAAAAGAATTAGAAGATAGACAAGACCGACTCATAAGAGAAACGCAACAAAAAGCCGAATTTCAACGAGAACTTATCAATCGGACAAAATTACTAAGACAAAAACATACGGAAATGGAGAGTTTTGTATATTCAATTAGTCATGATTTGAAGACTCCCATTGTTTCTATTCAAGGATATATTGTTGCTTTGTTGGAGGATTTGGGAATTTCTCTAAGTTCAGAGCTAGGTTCAGAGATCCTTTTCTACATTGATCGAATCAAGAAGAATACAGAGTATGCTAAGCGTTTAATTCTAGATATTCTGGAATATAGTAGATTAGGACAAGAGAAAGTTGCTATTCAGGAAGTTTTATCCTTAGAAATACTTCATAGTGCGGTTAGTGCAATAGAATCCAAAGTAGGGTTCGAAAATTTCGAGATTAATATTCGTCCAGCGTCCTATCCTAGGATTAAATGTCAACCTAAAAGGATTCATCAAGTGTTTGTAAACCTGATAGATAACGCCTTGAAATATAAAGATAAGTCACGGGATAATCCGTATTTGGATATTTTCCTTGAAGAAGAAGATAAATTTTGGATTTTCGTTTTTCAAGATAATGGAGCAGGAATTTCTGATAGCCAGCGTGATAGAATTTTCATTATGTTTGAGCGAGGTTATGAAGATGCATCTGATATCATTGAAGGAAGTGGAATTGGACTGGCTTTTTCAAAAAAGATAATCGAACTCCATAATGGACGAATTACTGTTGATAGTCAGGTAGGATTGGGATCAACCTTCCGTATATGGCTTCCAAAGAGACCTAGTTTCCAAAAAGATAGATTGTTTTAATATTTTAGTTATTAACCATAAGTAATCAACAAAGCTAGGTTATTTTACCATTTTACTTAAAATAGCTCCGAAATAATAAAGTATATAAGAAAATGATAAGCACACTGGAATGTTCCAGTGGAAATGAGGGCAATATTTTGGAAGGTAAAGTGGATTTTTCAGCTTTTGTACAGGAACACCTGAAAAGTAAATCTATGACTGAGCGTGAAGCTTTAGCATTAGCTATAGGTTTCAATCCTCAACTAGATAGAAAGTATAAACTAAAGCAGTTAAAATTAGCAAGAGAGAACCAAGACTTAATAATAAAGAGAGCTGCTATAGCTGGACTGGGTGTCTC
>CAZALJ010000090.1:0-7052 GCA_964485715.1 uncultured archaeon | reverse complement strand
GAGCTAGTTGCTGACCTCCTGTGAATAAAATTGATATCTCTGTTATCAGTTTTAATAACCTATTAACTCAACTAAGTTATAGATAACAAAAGCTTTTTTAAACCAGGAAAGGCTAATTTTTATGAAATCTGGTAGAAAACAGAAGAGAAAGATATGCTAAACCTTCCTACAATTGAGATTTCTGTAGATCCTCCTGTTACTCTACGACGAGCCAGTAATCCTGATTTTGAATTTATAAAGGAGGTAACTCATACAGAAATGGACAAAATTGTCTCTCGATCTTGGAACTGGGAAAGCTGGTTTAAAGACATAGAAAGTCAAATACTTGGTAATAATCATAAGATATTCGTTATTGAAATCCAGAAGACTTCATCTGGGTACCTCTGGTTAAATGAAGAGATGAACTCCTTATGGATTACGGCCATTGTTCTCCAAGCAAAACATCAACGACGTAAAATTGGCCAGAAAATCATGCATTTTTTGATCACAGAAAGTCACAAGGAAGGAAAAGAGTTCATTGAGCTAGGTGTTCAACACAATAATAAGAAAGCTCTTAGATTCTATTCTAAACTTGGCTTTGAAAAATTTGACTTTGTGCGTCATGCTAATACTGATCTAATTAGATTAAAACTGAGTACTGCTAAGAACTTGTATTAATTAATGCTGTGATTTAATCCCTTTATCATAGAAACCAATTTCACCCTGCTATCTATTTCAAGTCTTATTATTGAAATTAGCTGTATTTAAAGAAGAATATTACAAATAGTTTTTCCAGTAACAACATCATCGATAATAACGGTTGGTCCAGTCTCCAAGTAGATAGTAAGAATGGGTAAACCATCAGCTGTTTCCAGATTAACACGATCAATGTTCTTGCTTTTTAAGATCTCTGTTGCCTTGAAAACCATTTCATCCAAAGTATCACCTTCAATATCAAACATTCTATAACCCTGATTAAACGGGGTAGCAATATAGAACTTATTTGATTTATATCTTGGGATATTTTTCACAGTATTGAAGATATTTTGTAGACTGTATTTTAGTAAACCAGCTTGGTCTTCAGTCCAAACATTAGTCATTCATACTCACTACCGAAATCATTCTTTAGGCCATATGATATTATACATGGTAACTAATATAAAATATTGCTAAAGTAAAATTAAATCTTGATAAATGATATGAAATTTTGCTGAAGCAGAATTAATAATCAATTCTGCTAAAACTTAATTTTGCTTTAGATACAGAGAAAAAGCAAAGACCTTATTTCAGAATCATGGGAGCTCCAATGAAAGCGAAATCCTTGGAGAGAATTGCAATTTCACGACGTAATCCATTAAGATAAACTTCATTACTCCATTTCTCTGGAAATATCTGGAGAAGGTTGGACTGAATATTGCGGATGCCAGGGATTGTTTCTTCATAGGCCTTATTTGGTTTTTCAAGTGAAATTTCATTAATTATGTCACCATTAGCAAATTCCGAAATAAGTACTCGCATTGGAGCAGTAGGAGAGTCGAATTCCTCATAGCTTTCTGTCGTCTTCCGCAGCATAACTAGAGGCTCCTTGAAGGGAAAAACTAACTGTGCTAGGATCACCCCTCGTCCAAATGCTCTACGTGCATGCCCTGCTGGATCATCTTGGATTCTCAACGCGTTAAAAGAGAATTCGTGTATATGATCGCTCACGATCATGAAATCGTAAGGTGGAGGGAAGACAAAAGGCTCAGTGTTAAAATGATTATCAAGCCACCTATTTTCTGGAATGAGAATGCTCGTGATGTATCGGGTATCTGTGGTGATAGTATGTTTGCTAACAGAAAATTTAGTCCAATAGACTCCTGCTCCGTAAAGTAAGATGTATGAACGTTCATGATAGAGTAATCGTGAAAAATCCACTGGAATAAAAATCACACTAGCGTCCCTAATGGACTGAACTGTTTGGTTTTTGTAAAGCCATTTTAAATTTGCTGGCCCTTCAGCAAAGGAAATCCAGTTAGGTATAACAATTAATGATTTCAATCGTCCTAAGGGGTGTCTTGTTAATCCTAATGGCTTTTTTCTCATCTTAATACTTCCAGCGAATTTTCTTATTTGATGTAGTTTATTTGGAATTATTTTGATTTATTAATATATAAGTATAATAAAGATAACGTATAGATTAGCTTTCTTAGTTAAAATCTAAGAGTAAATGTGTCAGTCACTAGATTAATGCCAAAATAATTCTAATGACACTATTATGACAGATCGCTTTTCTTTTTGGAACTTTCTGCTTTTTCTAGATAGTACCTTGTATAAAGTTTGACATTCTTTCTATTTTTCTTCTATTTCCAACCAAATATCATGATAACTACCGAATGACAGAGTCACAATGATATTATCATTGTTACGAGATACTATGTATTGTGTGAGTTAAACTACAAAAAAGGAGAAAAAAAATAGAATTGGAGGAACGGAATTAAAAGCTTCTAAACCCCCCTAATAATAGGAGTATCGAAGAATTCTGTTGTTACGATATTAAACACATATATAAGGAAGAGTGTCACGACTCCAATCCAGATACTGGCATTCCACTTCATAATTTCGCCTTTCTCTGGAATTAAAATGTATTTAATTAGAAAAACTATAGCAAGATAAACTAGGACTGGTATAAGCTGAGCTGCTGCTAATGCAAAGATTTCAGTGGGATCCAATTCTCCGATGGCTCCGACAACTGCTCCTATTACTACTGCTACGAGTAATACTACCACTAAAGAAACCACTAATAATCGAAGTACATACCCCCCTTCTATTTCTTTTTTTCCTGCAATGAGCCTGGTACCAATGTATAAGATAATAGCAACCAGGATAATTGCAATAATCAATAGTAATAGAACTGTTAATTCGTCTAAATCTTCTTGCTGCAAAGCCATTGATATTCACCAATTTTTTATTTCATATTATGAGAGAACGTAGGTAAATAAGTGTCTCATGAATTGAAATAAAAACATCATTGTTCATTTTTAATAGAATTGGGTATTTTTGTATATTGAATCAGGTAGAATCATGAAATTTTATCGTTAGACGGAAAGCTTTCTCTAAAAGGGATACAAACCCTGTAGCTGAAAATTTTTGAGCGGTTTCAAATGCGTTCTTAGCGTATTTAGAAATAATTTCGGGATTTTCAAATAATTTGATAATAGCTTGAGCAAAAGCTTCTGAATCTCCTGGTGGAACGAGAAGGCCATTCCTACCATCTTGAATATAATCCAAGACTCCCCCTTTGGCGACCCCAATCACTGGAAGTCTTTGACTCATTGCTTCAATGACAGTTAGTCCTTGGGTCTCAGTATCACTAGGAGTGACCATAAATTCTCCCATTCTATAAATGTATGGTAATTTAGTGTGAGTAATAAATCCCGTAAAGGCGCAATTGTTTAAATTTAGCTGTAAAGCTTTTTTCTTATACATTTTAAGATGAGGTCCATCCCCTACAACTAAGAGAAACGCGTTTGAGTATAGTTTTTCAATCTTTTTGAAAGCCCTCAACATGACCTCTAGCTTTTTTTCAAAAGAAATGCGTCCACAATAAATGATTATGCGATGTTGAGGTTTAATCCCGAATTTTTCGTATATCTCCTGTTGAAATTTTTCCTCTTCCGAAATTTTCAAGTTATTTTTAAAAAATACGCTTGAAATCATATTTGGTAAGGCATAAACGGGAGGTTTGACTCTATGAGCCGTTAAAGCCTGTTGAAGTGTCTTTGAAGGTGTAATAACAACATCTGAGAATTTATAAAACCATCGGACATATTTCCAAGCGAAACGTCGAAACCAAGAAGTAAATCTTTCAGCCTGAAATCCACCAACCAAATGTCCTGAGTATTCAACCAAGTCTGTATGGTAAGTATTTAGTAGTGGGAGATCGTAGAATACACGAGCTGTTAAAACAGCACCATATCCCAATGAAAAGGGGGAATGGCAATGGATAATATCAATTTTTTCCTTTCTGATAGCTTTTGTAAATAAAGAACCTGGTAGCGCTATATTATAGCCTGGGTACGGTGGAAACGGTACACTTTTTAATTCATAGATTGGTATGCCGTCCATTTCGAAGGGTTTACTCTTTTTGAGTTTAGGAACAAAAATAACGAAATCATGTTTATTTCGTAAACTTTGAACTTCGTTTATGATGGAAATGACCACCCCATTGAGATTAGGAATCCAACTGTCAGAAAAGATAGCAATTTTCACCGTATCAAATCCAGATAGTGTAATCGGATCGTTCAAATGATTGGTACTTACCCTAGGAGTGATAAATTCACTTGTACAAAATGCTCTTTTTTTAGAAAAAAATGTTCTGGTATAAGATTTTTCAAATGAAAAACAAGTAGCATGAGGGGAAGTACGATAAAATGCTCGTTAGAAAGACCAATTCTAGGTTTATGAATCTACAGCTGGAGATATTGAACAGTATCATTTGGTTTAGCAATTTTTCTAAGTTCCTGTATTAGAATATCAGGAATAACGTCGGATGTGGGAGAACAAGCAGCTGCCATTCGATGCCCTCCCCCTCCGAATGTTTTTGCAACAGTAGAAACATCATAAGACGATTGTTCAGATTTTATAACTCTAAGGCTCACGCGTATAGGCTCTTGGGGTGATTTTGAATAGATTAATGCTATCACAGCCACATTCCGCTTAAAAAGGGGATTAAACACTTTTTTTGCAAGTTTATTGGGAAGTGTTTGACGAGTATCAAAGATTAAGATCCGAGGTAATGTTGGAGCATTTGCAAGAAAAGTGTTAATCTTTTTTTGGGTCTCATTATATGTAGAATGAACTTTCCTATAATTCTCTTGAAGCCATTGAGTAGTAAGAATTTGTCGGCCATTTTTTGCTAATAGCTCACTGATTTGACGGAGAATAGCTGGATTATCGCTATTCATACTTAAAACAATGTCTAATGAGTGATATTCCGAAGGCAGTTGAGCGATGTCTGCAAGATGTCCAAGTTGTCTTATTTCCTCAGCAATGGAATCCCCCCTAAACTGTAATAATGTAAAAACAAGATCCGTGGCTGAAGCCGCGCTAGGGTCGACCTGATCTTCTTCCGATAATCGATTTGTTTCTCTTAAATTTTCGTAGTTTGACTTATGATGGTCGATATTGACAGATGTTCCAATTTTTGGTAAATCACAGGTATAATCAACAGAAAAACCAGCATTAGATAACTCTCTAGCCTCTTTGACGGTTGTATACGTAATCTCAATATTGAACCCAAATTTTCGTAGAAACAAAGCAGCACAACAGATACCATCGAAATCTGTGTGAGTTACTATTTTCACAATTCTTTCCCGCATTTAAAGCAATATTTGGATTCCTTGGCGTATCGTGTGGCCTGACACTGCGGACATTTTTCAAATGTTTGTAAACCTGCATGCTGTGGAGCGCCTTTTCTTTTGTGAAGTTCAAGGGCTACCCGTTGTTCTATTGGTGATAGCTTTTGAGATCGACGAGAAGTCAACAAAAAGTAAGCCACACCTAAGAGTACAAAACTGCCAATGATTAACAAAAAGAACATATCTGGAGAAGAAGTATCAAAAACTTCTATAACATATACACCATTAGTTGGAGCTTTGCCTGATACTTGTATGTTCAACCACAGTAGGGCTTTTCCCGCAACTAATGGTTTCCAAGAGCCAACATACATATTAAACGACTTTTTAAACATAATTTGACTGAAGGATTCATTGGCTTCCATAATCGTACCATTAAAACGATCTTCTGGAAAACCTGGGTCATTAATAATAGTTATCTGAATCTTCGTTGATCCACCTACCGAAGGAGAAGAAGTGAGAAGAATATCAAGTGATAATTGCTGATCCTGAATCATCCAACGAAAGATGCGAGTGATTACTTCGAGATTTTCTCTGTTGAGATTTACACCCAGATCATTAAAAGGGACCATTCCTCCAAAAACAACAATTTTTCCCTTGGATGTTGAATTCACCCAGTATCCAGCGATGGGAATTTCTTCTTCATTAGAGTTTATTTGGTTAATAGCTGTAGCAAGAATTTTCGGAATTTTTCCTTCTTTATCAGGTGAAACTTTGATAGATGTACCGATGTAGTCGAATTCCCAGCCTTTTTCTTCAAATATTGGATCTGAAACACTTGTAGAAGCCCATGTGAAACGAGAGAGATTTGTGTGATCATCTTCAATACTGATGCCATATTGTTCTAATAGCCTATTAATAGCCGTTTGATTGGAAAATGGAGTCTCTGTGCCATGATAAATTTGGGAAGGGTACGAAAGAACTAAAAGTGAATGGCCTTTATCAACCCACTGTTGAATAAGGGTAATTTCTTGATCAGATATTCCGAACTCTATGTCAGCCAATACTAGAATATGTCGACTCTCTAAATCCTGCTGAGTGATTCCTCCAGTAGCATTTCGGGTCGCAATAAGTGATCCACTGATATTAATTAAGCCTGTGGAACGAATAGCACCATTTGTATTCATACCATAATAGCCCTCAAGGAATTGTTGTAATAGACTAAAGCTTCCTGTTGGTCCGTCAGGTATGAAAGTGTCATTATCGTAACCTTGGTAAAATAGAATATTGCCTCCTGGATATCTGTTCTCGATAAAAATTGAGAGATTAGATGAATAAGTATCCTTTCCCATTGAAAACTGAAATGTAATGTTTCCTTCTCGTTTTGCCATACTTAAGTTTTCAGGTATTTTCATTGAGATATCAATGTAGTTCAAACCAACAGTAATATTCCGTGGGAGAATCCCCACAGAAATATTAATTGGGAATTTTCGACTGGTGTTATCATTAGGGAATGTTTGGTTAGTATTAATCTGAGTTAGGTTACAGGCGATTGTGGAATAAAGACTGATGCGATAAGTTCGATTCACTCCATTGATTGCATGACCAAAGTAAGTGAAGTAAGAAGACAGCTTTTTTGGAGCGAAAGTAAAGAGCGGAACGCTCCAGTTACTGGCCTCAATATTTTTTAATAATTCATATGCTTTGGAAATATCTAAAAGACCATTTCCTTGTCTA
>CAZALJ010000089.1:0-7139 GCA_964485715.1 uncultured archaeon | reverse complement strand
TCATTTTTTAAGAGCATAACAATTGCCATTCCAACAACAGCCGAGCTTATTGTAACAAAGAAACCAAAGAATAGTAACATGACCGGATAGGCCTGTTTGGTTCTAGTATACAGAAGATATAACCCAATAAATCCTAACGGAATAGTAATTCCAAGATCGAAATACCTAACAACCCAGAAAATTGTTGGTGCTTCTGAGTAGGATCCAGTAGAGGTATCCCCAGTAGTTAAAACTTCCAAATATTCACCAATCCACAAGAACGCGAAGAGAACTAAGAAGATTGTCATCAGTAATATGTAGATTGATAGATTCCTTTTATTGAACTCTGGAGCATCTTCAGGAGAGAACAACGATAGTGAAGAAATTAAAAGTAACAAACTTCCTATAATTACGATGTAAAATAATATTGAGAACTGTTCACTGTTACCTGTGTATTCCGGATGACTCCATTCTGGAAAAAGACCGTAAGCAAGACCAGTATAAAGAAGAGAATAGAGTGGAACTAGAATTAAGAAATATTTTGCATTGTTTCGTTTTGAAATGTAAAGAAATCCTCCAATTAAACATAAGGGAGTTATAAGTACTAGATTTACTAGATCTTGTCCCATTCCCTGAGTAATCGCTGATTCCGAACTCGCATATTTTATAATATCAAGACCTAAGGGTCCTAATATAGATATAATTGCAATTGTAAAACCCACCACAATAGCAGTGAGACCAATTACGTATCTTTCAAAGATTTCTTGTTTGCATCCAGACATTTTTTAACCTCAGTTAATTTTATTAAAGAAGAATATCTTATTTTTTATTTTTTTTCTGCTCCTGAATTTTTTCATATCAGATAAATTAATGAAAAAACAAACAGAGAATACATTGAACGTTGGATATGTGTATGAAGCTATATATGTTGCTATCTTTGTTGTCGTTAATCCAAAATTAAAGAACAGTTTTGAAGAAACGTTGGTTATAACTATGAAGATGCGTATATTGATACGTATAATGTCATTTAACTGACGTAAAAGGAAAATAAATAAACACAGACCGTATATATCTATAATAAGATGTAAGCGAAAATATACGATCATAAGCGATAATTATATTTAGAAACTGTTAAGTACAACACTCCTATGAGTCGTGTAAAAGCGGAGAAAATGAAATTTTGGCCTCAATCATAACCATTGATTACTGAATGATATGGGTGAAAAAACGTGTCTGAGAATAATCTTACTCCAGGTATGATATTTAATATTGCCATTCTTAGTTTTCTCGACAAACCTGTTGATCATATTATTCAAGCTTTCCTCCAAAAATATCCAGATCAAATTGAAAACCAAGAAACCCGCGTTTCATTAAATATTGCCTCATTTCTTTTTGAAACCGATCAAAGGATCATTAAAATAAATCTGATGCAACCTATAAGCCCATATCTAATTGATAAGCTCACTAAAACATATTATCACGAAAAAGAAGGAGCCATTATTCTATTTTCAAAGAATAACGACTATTCCTTTAAAGCAGCTAAAACGTTTTATAACAAACTAATAAAGGAAAATGAGGAGTTTCCTATACCGATCGCTTTTATAGAGTTATTGGAAATAGATGAATCGAGCCAACTACTCATCGACGAACCTGAGATTCTAGAAAATACTCCTCACGTAGCATATTATGGGATTACTGAAAATGCTGATGGATTTGAATCCATTCTTCGATTTATAATTCACAAGTATACTGCAGCTCTTAAGAGCTCCTAATTGCTATGAAAAATAATCGTCGTTTTTTTTGTTTCACATGTCGTTTGACGTTGGTTAAAATTCTCAGACTAAAAGGCATCTTTGAGGTAGAAAATCACAAAATAAGAATTTCTGAAGATTTCACTGCAATAAATCATGATTACTTTTTTGAAAAAACGTGATCCCAATTTTCGTTGTACAGTTTTGGTTCTTTTTTCCTTTTCTAATGTTTTCATTCATACTGAGGGGGATATGAACCTAAATGGAGTTATAGTAGCATTTAATCTATGCTTTCCCACAAAAAACAATTATAGGAAACTCTTTTTTCTTTCTATTCAAGGTTTTCCAGTTGGCAATCATAATGATAGGTCAGGGATTTGACGAATTGTCTAATCTATTAGACTTATTTCGTGAAAGATTTGAACCGATCATTTTATTTCTCCTAGTAATTACTTTTATCATTTTCATCTGGCTTGGTGGAAGGTTTATTAAATTCTTTATTAACCGTATTTCAAGAATCCCTCCTGATGTTAGGAATGCGATCAACCTATTAATCAGTATTACTCAGCTTTTCATTATTACTATGGGTTCCTTTTCACTTTTAGGAGCAAGCCAGGAATTTCTCTTAGCTTTTTCTGCGATAATAGCAACTGTTGTTGGCTTTGCTTCTTCCTCAGTGGCATCTAATATTTTTGGAGGTCTTTATTTAATCATAACAAGACCTTTTAGAGTAGGAGACTTGATTAAAACTCAAGGAGCAATAGGGGTTGTGGAAGAAATTGGCCTTAACTATACAAAGATCGTGCAATTGGATCGGACATCCGTTGTAATACCCAATAGCAACATTCTCAATGCATCTTTACTGAATTATAGCACAATAATACCTCAATCACACCAGAGTGAGGAAAGAGGGCTTCTTAGAGCAGTAGGATCCGCTTTATTCGTTGTACCTGAATTATTTGTGGAGTCCCACTATGTTAAATACAGAGCATTAATACAATTTCACTTGAGTATAATTACACCACCCATTTCACTTAAGACACTGAAAGATCGGTTAGATAAAGTCTGTGACAAGTTTTCTCCAATCTTTGGTTTTAAACCTGAATATTATTTTGGAACACATACTTTCCGCCAAAACGTATTTTTTCTAGTAACTGCTCCAAACGGTTATACGATATTCAATTTCTGGCCCTATCTGATGGAATCAATAATTGAAACAGTGTTTGTGGAACTACAGGAGGGTGAAAATCAATGATTGGTGTAAATGATCTGTCTGTGCAAATACCATTTGAATTACTCTTCTTAGTTATAGCTATCATCTTTGTTTTTTTGATTCAATGGATTTTACAGAAAATTATTTCACGACAATTACGAAAAGTTGAAAGAATTCCATTAGATGTTATCAATGCTCTTAAAGTGCTGTTACAACTAGGAGCAGCAATTATAATTCTCTATTTAATCGATTTTCTGTACGAGCTTCCCGTAGAAATAATACTTGGAGTCTCTGCGCTTCTTGGAGCAATAATTTCATTTGGATCAGCACAAACACTGAGTAATTTCATTGCAGGCCTATATATCGTCCTTACGCGTCCATTTGGCGTTGATGATTTTATTGCCCTTGGTAATGAAATCAGGGGGCAAGTGGTTGAAATCTCATTAGCTTATACTAAGATCCGAACAATTAACAATATTTACCACTATATACCGAATAAAAATTTCATGATAGCTAATATTATTATTTATAAGCAGAAGATTCAGCGTAGAATTGGCATTACAGAAGCCCAAGATCTCCAAACACAAAGGTCTCGGATGAGTAACATTAAAGCTCTTGCGTTACAGTTGATTGAAGAAGAAGTTGTACGATACACCTTTATCTGGGGAGCTCCATTAGGAAATTTGAAATCTACAAAAGAAAAAATTCAAGAGGTTTGTGATATCTATGCAGGAGTATTTGGATATAAACCAGAGTTTTTTTTGTTCACACTTGACTATAGAATGCAATTCAAGTTTATCGTAACAACTTATAGTCCGGAAATTCTTCTTCAGAACATTAGAGAATTTCGAAATGAGATAGTTGCCAAATTTCATTAAAGAAACTTCGAAGGCTTTTTTTTGGTTGTTGTTCCTTTTTTCTACTAATAGGCTTTTTCGTGTGTGTGCTTTAGTGTTTCCCAACTAGTTTTCTTGTTTCCATTAGGCTCCCCTCACATGTCGTTTAACGTTGGTTATAACTATGAAGATGCGTATATTGATACGTATAATGTCATTTAACTGACGTAAAAGGAAAATAAATAAACACAGACCGTATATATCTATAATAAGATGTAAGCGAAAATATACGATCATAAGCGATAATTATATTTAGAAACTGTTAAGTACAACACTCCTATGAGTCGTGTAAAAGCGGAGAAAATGAAATTTTGGCCTCAATCATAACCATTGATTACTGAATGATATGGGTGAAAAAACGTGTCTGAGAATAATCTTACTCCAGGTATGATATTTAATATTGCCATTCTTAGTTTTCTCGACAAACCTGTTGATCATATTATTCAAGCTTTCCTCCAAAAATATCCAGATCAAATTGAAAACCAAGAAACCCGCGTTTCATTAAATATTGCCTCATTTCTTTTTGAAACCGATCAAAGGATCATTAAAATAAATCTGATGCAACCTATAAGCCCATATCTAATTGATAAGCTCACTAAAACATATTATCACGAAAAAGAAGGAGCCATTATTCTATTTTCAAAGAATAACGACTATTCCTTTAAAGCAGCTAAAACGTTTTATAACAAACTAATAAAGGAAAATGAGGAGTTTCCTATACCGATCGCTTTTATAGAGTTATTGGAAATAGATGAATCGAGCCAACTACTCATCGACGAACCTGAGATTCTAGAAAATACTCCTCACGTAGCATATTATGGGATTACTGAAAATGCTGATGGATTTGAATCCATTCTTCGATTTATAATTCACAAGTATACTGCAGCTCTTAAGAGCTCCTAATTGCTATGAAAAATAATCGTCGTTTTTTTTGTTTCACATGTCGTTTGACGTTGGTTAAAATTCTCAGACTAAAAGGCATCTTTGAGGTAGAAAATCACAAAATAAGAATTTCTGAAGATTTCACTGCAATAAATCATGATTACTTTTTTGAAAAAACGTGATCCCAATTTTCGTTGTACAGTTTTGGTTCTTTTTTCCTTTTCTAATGTTTTCATTCATACTGAGGGGGATATGAACCTAAATGGAGTTATAGTAGCATTTAATCTATGCTTTCCCACAAAAAACAATTATAGGAAACTCTTTTTTCTTTCTATTCAAGGTTTTCCAGTTGGCAATCATAATGATAGGTCAGGGATTTGACGAATTGTCTAATCTATTAGACTTATTTCGTGAAAGATTTGAACCGATCATTTTATTTCTCCTAGTAATTACTTTTATCATTTTCATCTGGCTTGGTGGAAGGTTTATTAAATTCTTTATTAACCGTATTTCAAGAATCCCTCCTGATGTTAGGAATGCGATCAACCTATTAATCAGTATTACTCAGCTTTTCATTATTACTATGGGTTCCTTTTCACTTTTAGGAGCAAGCCAGGAATTTCTCTTAGCTTTTTCTGCGATAATAGCAACTGTTGTTGGCTTTGCTTCTTCCTCAGTGGCATCTAATATTTTTGGAGGTCTTTATTTAATCATAACAAGACCTTTTAGAGTAGGAGACTTGATTAAAACTCAAGGAGCAATAGGGGTTGTGGAAGAAATTGGCCTTAACTATACAAAGATCGTGCAATTGGATCGGACATCCGTTGTAATACCCAATAGCAACATTCTCAATGCATCTTTACTGAATTATAGCACAATAATACCTCAATCACACCAGAGTGAGGAAAGAGGGCTTCTTAGAGCAGTAGGATCCGCTTTATTCGTTGTACCTGAATTATTTGTGGAGTCCCACTATGTTAAATACAGAGCATTAATACAATTTCACTTGAGTATAATTACACCACCCATTTCACTTAAGACACTGAAAGATCGGTTAGATAAAGTCTGTGACAAGTTTTCTCCAATCTTTGGTTTTAAACCTGAATATTATTTTGGAACACATACTTTCCGCCAAAACGTATTTTTTCTAGTAACTGCTCCAAACGGTTATACGATATTCAATTTCTGGCCCTATCTGATGGAATCAATAATTGAAACAGTGTTTGTGGAACTACAGGAGGGTGAAAATCAATGATTGGTGTAAATGATCTGTCTGTGCAAATACCATTTGAATTACTCTTCTTAGTTATAGCTATCATCTTTGTTTTTTTGATTCAATGGATTTTACAGAAAATTATTTCACGACAATTACGAAAAGTTGAAAGAATTCCATTAGATGTTATCAATGCTCTTAAAGTGCTGTTACAACTAGGAGCAGCAATTATAATTCTCTATTTAATCGATTTTCTGTACGAGCTTCCCGTAGAAATAATACTTGGAGTCTCTGCGCTTCTTGGAGCAATAATTTCATTTGGATCAGCACAAACACTGAGTAATTTCATTGCAGGCCTATATATCGTCCTTACGCGTCCATTTGGCGTTGATGATTTTATTGCCCTTGGTAATGAAATCAGGGGGCAAGTGGTTGAAATCTCATTAGCTTATACTAAGATCCGAACAATTAACAATATTTACCACTATATACCGAATAAAAATTTCATGATAGCTAATATTATTATTTATAAGCAGAAGATTCAGCGTAGAATTGGCATTACAGAAGCCCAAGATCTCCAAACACAAAGGTCTCGGATGAGTAACATTAAAGCTCTTGCGTTACAGTTGATTGAAGAAGAAGTTGTACGATACACCTTTATCTGGGGAGCTCCATTAGGAAATTTGAAATCTACAAAAGAAAAAATTCAAGAGGTTTGTGATATCTATGCAGGAGTATTTGGATATAAACCAGAGTTTTTTTTGTTCACACTTGACTATAGAATGCAATTCAAGTTTATCGTAACAACTTATAGTCCGGAAATTCTTCTTCAGAACATTAGAGAATTTCGAAATGAGATAGTTGCCAAATTTCATTAAAGAAACTTCGAAGGCTTTTTTTTGGTTTTTGTTCCTTTTTTCTACTAATAGGCTTTTTCGTGTGTGTGCCTTAGGGCATCCCAACTAGTTTTTTTGTTTTCATTAGGCTACCTTCACATGTCGTTTAATGTTGGATTTGTGATATATTCTACGGAAAAGCTTGCGGAAAGTGTCATATAACTGGGATTAATAAACAGTATCGTTGGATTACTCCCTGAATGTATGGATCTTGTATTTACAAGGTCTATTAACAAAAAATAAATAACATTTAATATATAAAGCAAATGTAAAGCTTTTCATGGGTTAATCGTTGGTTCAACCTAAAAA
>CAZALJ010000088.1:0-7240 GCA_964485715.1 uncultured archaeon | reverse complement strand
ATATAGGAGGAGATATGAGGATTTCCTAAAAATCGACTTTCCACGAATTCCATTTGCAAGGAGGAAGGATTTTTTCTGTGAATTAGAGGAAATAGGAAGGGAATTAGTGGAATTGCATTTAATGAAAGTAGACGGATTAAACAACCATAATGTTAAAATGAGAGGATCTAATAAAATAATTTTTCCCCAAGTAAAAAGACTGGTATATACCCCAGACCATAGATTATTAATAAATAAGAATCACTATTTTGAAGGGATATCTGAAGAAGTATATGAGTTTCATGTAGGAGGGTATCAAGTATGTCGAAAATGGCTAAGCGATCGAAAGGGAAAGGTATTAACAAAGAAAGACATAAATTATTTTGGAAAAGTAGTAAAAGTAATTCAAGAAACAATTAAATTGATGGAAAAAATTGACCAGCTGACAGAAATGTATGGTGGTTGGCCAGAAGCTTTTTCCTCATCAGATTCTCATTATGAATAAACTTCAATTATTTCTTCTCAAATTTCTTGATCTGTCTTTTTCGTAACCGAGGCAAGAATCGGCCTACCCTTTCTTGATAATCTCTGTATTCTTCTCCAAAATGCTCAATTAAAATTTCTTCCTCATATTTTGAAAGGTTATAATAGCCAAATATCCCAAGAACGAGGGGAAGAATCAGAATGTTTTGAAGGGTCAATATAAAACCTAGGAAATACAAACAATAAGAGGTATAGAGAGGGTGACGGACATACGTATATATTCCCTCCTTTTCTAACTTCTGAGGGATTCCCCATGAAAAAGCTCTTCTTCCTCGAGAAATACGTCCCCAAGAGGCAACGAATGTAGCAAGGATAACTATGACAAGGCCTAGTGATTGGATCAAGGTATTAAATGGATCAAAATTATTTAAAATCTGATAACTAAAAATTTTAAGGCCGATTAAAGCGTCAATAGGGACTAAAAAATATATTAACCACATATATCCTGAAGTTAAGAAAGTTATTATCATCATTGGAGTCAAGTCAACCCGAGGAGAGCTCTTTTCTTTATTTTTTGAATCTCCTCTAAGATATGTTACCAAATCTAAAGGTAGGCTTATTGCAAAATAAATAGTGAGATTTATCGCAAAGAAAATGCCAATCATTTGGTAATCGAACATAATGACCCCTTTTTATATACCAATAAAATTGCTTTACGTTTAAAAGACGATGTCACCAAGATAGATAACTCATAAGAAGTTATCTGAAGTTAATTAAGTCGTAGTTGACCTAATATTAGCTTAGGAAGTAGATAATCCCTTAATTCAGAGAGCTTTTCATTTTCATACAGATTTCCGATAATTCTCTGAAAGAATGGTTCAAATAGTACCCCAAATTTCACAATTGTTTTCTTAGGCGGAAGAACAAGCTCTATTGATTCAATATCTGAACAGCTAATGTTCGGTTGAGCAGTACCTGAAGCTCTGTCCTTTAAAATATTTTGATGTTTGCTAGAGGACAATAATAAATATATTAAGTATAATCCTTTATCTACTTTTTCCTTAAACATACCTACACGTTGGTTTAACCATAGTTCTCTATAAGTTTTAGGAACAACACCAATTTTTCCCACATTGGCCCCAGTCATTGCTATAAGAATGGAACCAGGCTTAATTAAGAATCTTTTGTCTAATTTTGATGCTGTCTTTCTTGAAACGAACTGAGTATCCTTAATATCGACAATGTTATTAGAAATATTTTTTATTTTCACCACCCCTATATTTCCATTCTCGAATAAATCGTTACTCCTAAAAGCATACCCTGCTTGAACCTGAACAATGCCAACTATGGAACCCAATTGCCAACCTTTTGGAATTCTTCTACCAACTCTTTCTGAATAAACCAATTCCCCGTCACTAGTCTTGTATGGTTTACCAGATTCGTTCGGAAATTCATAATCTACAAACCAGTGTGTTAAAAGTGTTCGTCCAATTTCTTCAAGCGTATGATTCATCTTGATATTAAGCTCAATTTTGGCATCAAGATCAAAAAGAACTTTTCCAATTTTTTCTTGTTCAAATGCACTTGGAAATGGCATAAACGACGTTTCAATGACATCAGGGGTGAAAGCTGGATATGTGGACGTGTGTGAATCTGCGATTGCTGTAAGATATTTTGTATAATACTCACTAGTTAAATAATAATATAGATAGTGGGGATTTACTTCCTTTGCAGTAATTACTGCAAATCCTGTAGAAGCTACTAAACGATCAGTACTTTTTGAAACAAATGCATAATGTTTCAGATTTGGTCTAACCGTGGAAATAAGAATATCATTGTCTCTAACAATTCTCTTTGCTCTAGTCGGAGCTTGATCAGTTAAAATTCTCTTAATTTCTATTACTCTTCTTTCCTTAATAGAGGAAATATCAATATAGTCTATTTCTTTATAATTGAATGATTTATCAACATTTAGCTCGTTAATCTTTGCAACTTCGTTAATTTTCTTTATTTTCCAGTCAACAGGGATAGTTCCGATTTCAGTTTGCCTGAATAGGGTATTCACTTTAGAGATCAAAACCTAAATCACCAAGATTTTGGCGTATTGCCTTTGTTAATGCCTCTGATTGCTCAAACTGTTCTGTTAGCTCTGATGTCAGATGATCCATTTTCTCATTTAAGGATTCATCTTCATCAACTGCTTTTGGTACTCCTATATAGCGAGCAGGAGTAAGAATATGATTTTGATCACGAATTTGGTCAATATTGGTCGATTTACAAAAGCCAAGAGTATCCTTATATTCTCCTTCTCCAGTTTTCCAAGCAATGTATGTGTCAGAAATTTGCTGGATATCATTCTCAGTAAGTTCCCTATGAACTCTATCAATCAGAACCCCCAAACTCCTGGCATCAATAAATAAGATGTCGTCCCTTCGATCCTTACACTTATTTTGGTTCTTACCTTTATTAATAATCCATAAACAAGCAGGAATACCTGTGTTGTAAAATAGCTTGTCTGGTAAAGTCACTATACAGTCAATAAGGTTAGATTCTACAATATTCTTCCGAATATTTCCTTCATTAGACGTTATAGAACTTAACGATCCATTAGTAAGAATAAAACCTGCAATTCCGGTCGAAGCTAAATGATGGATGAAATGCTGTACCCAAGCATAATTAGCATTTCTAATTGGTGGAATACCATATTTCCACCGCGGATCCTGACGGAGCTGATCCCCTTTCCAATCCTTAGCATTAAATGGGGGATTGGCAAGGATGAAGTCAGCTTTAAGACCTTTATGTAAATCATTAGCGAGACTATCTCCCCATTTAATGTTACCAATGATTCCACGAATTGCCAAATTCATTTTACAGAGGCCCCATGTAGCTCGATTAGACTCCTGACCAAACACTAAAATATCATCAATTTTCCCGCCATGTGACTCAACAAACTTTTCACTTTGCACAAACATACCCCCAGATCCACAACACGGATCAAACACTCTCCCTTTATATGGTTTGGTCATTTCAACGAGGAGTCTCACAACACTAGGAGGAGTATAAAACTGGCCGCCTTTCTTACCTTCTACTTCTGCGAATTGGCCTAAAAAGTATTCAAACACCCTTCCAAGAATATCCTTGCTTCTGTTTTCCTCATCTTTTAATCTGATAGTCCCGATTAAAGTTATTAGTTCACCTAAACGTTCTTCCTCCAAAGCTTCTCGTGAATAATTCTTTAGCAAAACCCCCTTCAATGAGGGATTATCCTGTTCAATTGCTTCCATCGCTTTATCTATGAGTTTTCCTATTTCTGCTTTCTTGGTATTTTTCTCTAAATAGTCCCAACGAGCTATGGTTGGCATTGAAAAAGTAATCTGTTTACTATATTCATAATTATCTTTGATATCAGGTAGGCTCCTATGAGGATGTTTATATTCGTTAGAAGCTTCGTTAAATGCATCAGAAATGTACTTCAAAAAGATTAAACCCAGTACCACAGCACGGTACTCAGATGCATCCAAGTTACTTCGTAATTTATCCGCAGATTTCCACAATTTTTCTTCAAAACCAAGATTTGCACTGGTAGAGACATTTTTAGCCATTTATATCGTTTCCATCACTTTAAAGTTAGTAGAATAGAAAAACATTTATTGTTCTTTGAAATTACCTTTTCCAACGATGTAAAAATGCTTTATTTAAGAAATAAATGATTTCAATTAATTAACCTGTCCCACTATATCTACTCATTTGATGTTGTTGTCCACATTTTAGCTGCAAAGGGAACTATTTTCTGACAAAAAATCTTTTCAAGTACATTTTATCCCCCTTAAGGCGATAAAGGAAAAAAGTGAGAGGAAGAAACTTAATGGCCTTTCTCTTCCATCATAGCATGCATATCTTCGGGTTTTATACCTCGTTTCTTCATCATTTCACGAATGGCTTCAGGATTCATACCTCTTTGTTTCATCATTGCATGCATGTCTTCGGGGTTGATACCTCCTTCCTCCATCATTGCTCTCATATGAGCATGCATACCTTCAGGACTATGAACTGAAGGAACAGGTGCTTTATAAACTTCAGTCAGTTCCTCAACACCCTGATGGACGTAATACGTATTGTACAACTCTGCATAATCTCCTTCATTAGCAAGGAGCTCTTCATGAGTCCCAAGTTCAACTAATCTCCCCTTAGTGAATACAGCTATCCGATCAACATCACGTATTGTAGTTAAACGGTGTGCAATAACGAATGTTGTCCGTCCTGTGAATAATTTTCGTTGAGCTTCCTGAACAAGACTCTCGGAGTAAGCATCCAAACGAGACGTTGCTTCATCCAATACAAGAATTCGTGGATCTGCTAACATTGTTCGTGCGATAGTAATCATTTGGCGTTGGCCTGAACTTAATCCTTTCCCGCTTTCCAATAACTGTGTTTGGTATCCTTCAGGAAGTGCTTCGATGAAATCATCAGCGCCAATTAGCTTACATAGAGAGAAGATCGCCTCATCAGATGTTTGGGGATTACCATAACGGATGTTTTCAATTACAGTATCGGCAAACAGATACGGTTCCTGGGGAATTAGTCCCACAGACGAATGAAGGCTTTCAAGGGTGATGTCTTTTAGATTTTGGGATCCAATGAAGATATTACCTTCTGTCGGGTCATAAAAACGGGATAATAGAGCTGCCAACGTTGTCTTTCCTGCTCCTGTATGTCCTACTATTGCAATTTTTTCACCAGCTTTTACTTCAAAAGAGACATCTTGGAGAACAGGGGTACCCTTCTCATACTCAAATGTGACATTCTGAAGAGTTACGCTAGTGTTACTAGTATCCATAGGAACAGCAGTAGAAGAATTTGTAACTATTGGTTTTTGTTCAAGAACATCGGCCACACGATCCATAGCAGCAAGACTTGCTTGAATTTGAGGATAAAACATTGCTAGATGGAGAATTGGGTTAAGGAAGCGCTGCACTAGAACAGCACCTAAGTACACGGACCCAATTGTTAATACTGACGTTGAAAGCCACCCCCCAACGATTAGCGCCATTGCCACTAAGATCGTGGAAATCATTCCTATAGCTGGCATCATAAAGTTAAAAATTGCTCCCAGCTGTTTGAAATGTTTATATGTTTTCATATTCAAGTCATATAGGAGGGTTGAAGTCCATTCCTCACGATTAAATGACTTGGCAATAGACACACCTGCTAGACTCTCTGCCATTTGACCAGAAACTTCGCCATAAGACCGTCGGAGACGATACATCACTTTACGGCCAATGGTTCCAAGGAAACCTGCGAAAACCATTGCTACAGGAATAGCTAATAAGGCGATTCCTGCAATAATCCAACTAGTAAGAAGAAGAACTAGGAAAGTCCCGATAGTTAATAGAAATTGAGAGCTAGCGGAGGTTATAACAGTGATTCCTGTTGCCAATTCATCAGTATCGCTTGTTACACGACTCGTTACGTTCCCACTCTGTTCGGAATGATGAAAAGTCATGTCAGCATGAACAAGATGATCAAAAACATCAGTACGAACATCATCTAACAGGTTTGCTCTCACACGGGCTAAAATCCAGGTATTGACTGCATTAGCGAACCAGATTGTAAGGCTTAATCCTAAGAATAGAAGAAAGAGGAAAAGTAATAAATCGATATCTGGATTAATGTTCAGAAATGCAACGTTTAAACCTTCAGCAATTATTAGTGGGGTGGCTACATTTCCAATAGTATACAAAATAATTAGGATCGCTGAAATCATTAGTATAGTTGAATACTTTTGTAAATATCCCCATAATAACCCCAGAAGATGTCTAGTGGATCGTACATTCTGATGTTTCTCCTGAGCAAAGGCTCTTGCTCCCATAGGCCCTCTACCATGCGACATTTAGACCTGACCTCCCACAATTTGGGGTAAACTAGTAAATATTGTTCTATACTGTTCACAATCCCTTAAGAGCTCTTGGTGAGAGCCCATCGCACAAATCTCCCCTTTTTCAAATAATACAATTATATCTGATTCTAATAAGGTAGCTAATCGCTGTGTTACTACAATAGATGTTCGATTTTCCATAAGTTTCTCTAAAGCTTGCCTCAATAGCATTTCTGTTTTAGAATCAATAGCAGAAACAGAATCATCCAAAAGTAAAACTTTAGGATCAGCAAGAATAGCACGAGCTATAGCAATTCTTTGACGTTGACCACCTGAAAGTTTGGCACCACGTTCACCAATCTCCGTGTTATATCCTTTAGGTAGTTTTTGAATAAATTTATCAGCCTGCGCATATTTTGCAGCAGTAATAATTTCTTCCTCGGTGGCATTAGGTTTGGAAAAAGCAATGTTAGCTTTTACAGTTGCTGAAAAAAGAAAAACTTCTTGTTCAACTAAACAGACCCCTTTTCGAATTTCTTGTACTGGAATGTCAGTTAAAGAGACACCGTTAATAGAAATTACTCCATCAGTGGGATCATAGAGTCTCAGCAACATCTTAAGAATAGTAGACTTTCCAGAGCCTGGACCCCCAATAACAGCTACACGAGAACCATTAGGAAGCTTCATGTTAATATTCTTCAAAGCAAACTTTGGATTAGTGCCATATTTCATTGAGACATTGTTAAAGACTATATCCCCATCCCAGTCTGGAGTAGTTCCTTCAACAGTCTTATCTGGCACTGGATCCTGCCAATTCATCTTGTCCCAAATTCGATTGGCATTGGTTCTACCCGCCTGAATGTTGAGTAAGGCCATTGGTAACATAAAGTTCAAGAATTGGAG
>CAZALJ010000087.1:0-7255 GCA_964485715.1 uncultured archaeon | reverse complement strand
CTCATATTGTGATCCCAACCACCATCTCAGCTTAAGAATTTAAAAATACTTCACTGGATTTACTAAGTATTTTACTTCAGCTTAAGCCACCAGTAGTACGAGTGATCATATAGAGCTTATCCATATCTTCGATCCCAGCAGATTTTAGAGTCTCACTTTCATCGAGTTGTTTTCCCTGAAACACAAGGATGACCGATCTAGCGGGGATCCTCTTTTGCTGGGCCACTCGTTCTTTAATACCAGCAACAGAGTCTGTTTTTTCGCATGTCAAGGCGATTTCTCCCCCTCCTATAGCTTGAACGACATTAATCTGCATTATGAATTCCTTCGTTTTAACTACTTGATCTACCTAGTTAATTTACAGCTTTTAAAACATATTGAATGAGGAATCCGAATCCTTTTTCCGTTCCATTCTTCCGCTATTATCTGAATCGAGGAACGTAATACCATCAGTAAACAGTTCTTATTAGAGTTATTCATTTAATTGGTCAATTTATACTCTTTATACATATTCTATTTATCAGTCATCATCAGAATCAAGAAATGTGATTCCGTTGGTCGTGATTTCAAACCGTAAGGTTTTTGTCGTATGATTAGTTCCTCGCATCTTGCCAATTCTAAGTATTCGCATCATTTCACCCCGAACTGAAAGCATGTCTAAATGAATTATAGAATCGGCAATATATTCTTCTCCAAAAAGAGATTTATTTATATCGCTAGACAGCTCGGATATTGTGACTGTAGTAACGTTCAAGGCTGCGATATTAGCCAAAAACCCTGTTGTGAGTTTTCTGAGAAAGCCAAAGTCATTCCCATAATCATAGAACTGAAATGCGGCTAATGGATCTATCACGATACGTTCAATCTTTTTTTCTTCGACAACTTGGCTAATATGATAGAATATTTTATGGAGAAATGTAGGAAGGGAAGTCTCATCATAAGGAACACCTTCCGCATTTATCATCATTTCAGATTCTTCAGCTAATGTCAGACTATCTGGATCCCATAATTCCCAGCCAGATGGAGTAAAATCAAGCATAACAACTTTTTCGGGCTCGACAAAAAAACTGTGATCGAAAAAAGAGAAACTACTCGCATCACGACGAATAGCCCAGGGAGGTTCTTGCATAGCTACCAATAAACCATTTTCATTTCGCCGAGCTCCTTCTAATAGAAAATGTAAGCCAAAAATGGTCTTTCCAGCCCCAGCAGGGCCAATTACCAGGTTGGTTGTACCCCTAATGAAACCACCCGAGGTTAGAGCATCCAAATAAGGAATACCAGATGTCACACGAATGATTTGTTCGAACAATTTATCACGCACGTTTTTTTCATATTGCTGAAGATAACAACTTAAGATGATCTATCACTTGAAATTTGATGATTTTTTATCATTTTTCTGTTAGATAAAGGTTATAGGGATTAAATTTGACTTTGTTTTATCAAAACCTTACGACTCAATTTCATCTGGTTAATGAGGTGTTGAAATGCCACCTCGATATTCTCTCCACTCCGAACTCCTCCTGGATCAGCAGCAACTGTACCAAAAATATTATAAATTTTGTCTTTTAGTGTTTTGTCAAAGAGATGCGTTCTCAAGAATTTAGGTGAAAGCGCACTTGGTAAATCTTGTTTATTGGCAATTACAAGAATTGGTATTTGGTTAGAAATTAATTTTAAAGCATCTTCAAACCATTGTTCGTCATATCTGAAATTTCTTCGCGAACTATCTACAATAAAGACCAACCCATCTGCAGTACGCACAAAACGCTCGTGGTAACGCATATCTAGGAATTTACGTTGACCCCCTACATCGATCAACCCCATCAACGCTTTTCCAATAACCACGTGAGTTACTCCAAATGCAATCGTTGGTTTTATGTCACGAGGAGGAGGATATCCATGTTCTAGATAGAAAGCGATAGTAGATTTCCCTACACCGCTTGTTCCTAATAGTATCACCGAATAAATGTCTTTTGAAGACCTTTGCATTCGAGGATAGATCCTTTCGTGAGTTATTCTATATGGGGTCGTGAAAAAAGCATTTTCTCTACTTTAACAATTAAATATGCGATATCAATTGATCATCTTAGACATTGACGTTTATAACCTATTCGGAATGCTTAGATATTAAATACAAAATTTTTGCCCAGGGGTCACGAATTTTTTTTAATTAGATTGTATTTTTAAAATTCAAAGATAAATGGATTCATGTGAAAGACAATGCCCTTAGAACCTCGAGAAATCGAGATCGAGACTCTTAAAACTCCTAAAGGAAATGTACCAACAGTCAAAGGTCTTGAAACAACAATAAATACGGTTTACGCGGAGATGGCTTCATTAAATAATCATTTATCACAAATTAGCAAGTTCCAGAGTCAAATCAATCAGGTTCTTAACCAGATAAATTCTCAGTTAAATGAATATAATAAAAAAATTGTGGGATTAGGAGAAACCTTCACTGATCTTATTGTTCATTTATCAAAAATCGAATCACAAAAAGAACAAAACCAAGAACTATCAAAAAAACAATTAATCATTGAAAAAGCTGACTTGGCAGCATTAAAAGAGGATTTATCAAGGATTCTAGAGCAACTAAAGGATCATGTGATCGAAAATGAGCCCTAAGTTCTTCAAGCTCTCAACTAATCTTCGTCTCCGATCGTCGCCTGTCAATAAATGCACTGACCGTAATCACATTCGCATTCCGTCCCGTGAAACTCCCTCTGATTCCTCAAGTTCTTCTTCAATAAGACTGATTAGCAAAAACATTGGGGAATGGAATCCTTTTGAGCGTATCAAATGCATGATTTGTTGGCAACCTCTCGATATCCACGGAAAAGATGCTGGCTCTTATATGGAATGTCCTCATTGCCATCAAAAAGCTCATCAAGATCATTTGCTCCGCTGGCTTGCCAAAAAAGACCACTGTCCGTATTGTCGAGGGAAGTTGTAATTATTGAGTGAAAAAAAACTACCTGAGGTACTTCAACAATTGGTTCTAAAGATTGAAGGCCTTATTGATTCTTATTTCTCCAACCGATTACAAACATTACCAGTAAAGATCAACAACCGAAAACAGAACATTACAGTTACGTGGAACATCTACCCAACAGAAAAGATACAACTTGATGATTTTTTTCTGATTCTTGAGACGACTATTGATGAGAACTTGAAAGATATAAATGGGGAAACAATCCAATATAAACTGATTAATGGAAAAATTCGAGATAGGAGAGTTCAGGAGTTTGAAATACCCAAAGGAAAAACTTGGGAGATATATTTATATAAGCCTGAGACATTTATTTATTTAAGACTTCTCTATGAATCGCGTACAGCCCACCCTCACGATAATTGGATCTCTATTGATATAGATATTGTGACAGAATCAGCATGGTTTGCTACTTAAGGATTGTATTACCACTTTTTGGGAGAAATGCAGAATTCATATGTGACTCATAACAAGGCTTGTCTTATGAGAGGATACTCCAGCGTTGAGTATGTGTCTCGTAATGAACTTTACCTTCTTTTTCTAACTCTTTAAGAAAGGCGGTAACAGTTGTTTCAGCAACCCCCAGCTCTTTAAATGGGGTTTCCCAAGAAATGCCAAGGATACGTTGGTACTCTTCCGCAATATAGAAAGATTTGGCCTCACCTGTGCTCACTACCAGGTCATAAATAGTGTCCTTGGTGTGTTTATGTTCAAAGATTAAGTCTTGGATATAAAGTTCGACTGGTTTAGGGACTGGACTCTGATGAGTAGGGCAAATTACTTCTGTCTTAAGTTTTCCAAGAAGATCTAATAACTTTATACGCCTTTCAGTACTTCCAGTGCCGTCTATATAGAATGCTGCGGGTTTGTCTGGATAAATGTTCCCTTCATCTCCAATAAAGGTACACCCTCCTCTGTATGCTTGAATCAGAATAGAATCAGCTGAATGTCCGCCTGAATTTTGCAATATGAGCTCCTCCCCTCCCAAATCAAGAGTTTCACTTTTTTCAAAGGAGTGGATAAGCTCCTCTTTAACTTTCCCAATTTTTGAGAATAAGGAGGATTTCATCGCCAAACTAAATTTGGAGGGGTTAGGAAATTGTTTTTCCAGGATATATTTTCTACCTGCTGTTAAGGCTTCTACCCCTGATTCATGAAGCCACACTTGAGGTTTTATTTTTTTCATTGATTCAATCCCTGCCCAATGATCAGGGTGAGTATGAGTAAGAATTAGATAGCTGATTTCCGTTGAGGGGTCTCGGCCAGCTTTTTTCACAAATGAAATGATATCTTTTCCAGCTGAGCGAGAAGGAAGGTCGATAATCGCGATTTTTTCATCACCTAAAACAAGGTAGCTAGCATATTCTTCTCCCTGTTTTCCTACATCATCTACCACCCGATAGATCCCTGAAGCCCATTCTACAAAATTTGTCATCCGTTTTCACCATGATTCAAGAATTTATATGATTTACTCTCTTTCTGTTCTTTGAATTTTTAATGGTTTTCGGTGGAGGAGGAGGCGACTGCTTCAAATAACTTTGTATATCTTGATATATCTAAGTATATTTCATTAAGCTAAAAAAATAAAGAGAAAGTAACAAAAGAAATGATGAAGAATTGATAGAAAAAGGTAAGTCAAAAAAAAGATTAACTATCGTATTGACTAATTCTCGTCAGAAATAATGAAATATTCACTCATTTAATTGGATTTCTCTAAAGAGAAGGAGGAAAAAAAGAGTTTAATTTCCAATAAAGAGAGTACAACCTTAAAAGAAGAAATACGCAATATTTTCCTCGTGATTGCTACATCATTCGTCCTTCTTAAGTACTAAATAGAAAAGAAAGGACAATTTTTAAAAAGCATCACAAAAAAAAAGTTTCTAATAACCACGTCGAGTTTCTTGTATTAAGTAAAAATGGTAGATGTGAGAATTGAACATTGACCAATTAATCGACCATAATTATATCCCAGTTATTGATCCCACAACTCCAAACTCTCCCGCTGAGAAGGGGGCAAACGCATTTCTCGCTGAATATGGTGGAGTGGTTGAGGAAGTTGCTTTAGTTTGTAAAAAAGAAGATGGGTTAGTGACCTATCGCTCAGGAGCAGCACCCAGTGATCGCAACTATGAAAATTTTTTCACAGATTTCACTGAATTAGCAAATGATTTGGGCCTTAGAACCCATGCAATTGCCTATGCATTCGGGGATTCATATTTAGCAATGGATCCTAATTACTCCATTGGCCGATCGGACGGTACAATGATTCATGATTATGTGGATCCGTCCATGGAAGGTTACTGGAAACATTTGCACCATATAGCACGAGAGGTGGCCACAAAACCTATTAAGTCTTTAATCTTGCAGGAATTTCTATTCCCTAGGCAAGAATTTTCATTCGCGAGAAGAAGTGTAAGGAAATTTGCTGAAATCTCAGGAGTGAGCCTAGATGTTTCTTATCTTGACATTCAAAAAGATCCCCCTATCCAGAGAATGTTTGAAGAGTGGCGAGCAGGCCTTATTACTACAGCATTTCGTGAAACAACGGAAATGGCGAAAAGTGAATACCCAGATCTCGATGTAGGGATGATAGTTCCAGTTGACCCTGAAACTGATTGGAATGATGGTTTTATACGTCATTTCGGAATTAACATTGATAGTATTATTGAAATTAGCGGTTATATTATCTATCATCTCATGCCTTATTCGCCAATGTATCCTGAACCCAACACTCCTGGTTGGGACACCTTAGTCAGAGCGATTCGAAGTTCCGCTTTATATGAAGAAAGTGGGTATAAAAGAGCTCTTTTTGTATGGGGGCTTGAGAATGAAGAAGATATTGCATGGCTTGACACTTTGAAAGATGAAGTAAAAGCCGAACATGTCTTTGCACGGTTGGAACACCCCCCAAAATATACCGTAAAACGCGAAATTCATCGTGGCGTCTAGCATTCAGTACTTTTGATTCCAATGGGCATATTTTCGAATATAATCCCTCACCTGATGCATGAACGCCTCACGATCCTTTTTCCATTGACGAGAAGCCGTAGCATTAAGGGGGTCGTCAGGATTAGGACTATTTAGTAGAAACCTAATTGTTTCAATAATTTGAACCAAACTATATGCTGGGCTCCATTCTTTCCCCAAGATTCCTACGCACACTTTTTCTTTAAAGATATTAACATGCCAAATTGGCGTTTTAAAACGAATTTTAGGGGGTTCAAATGGGTATTTTCGAGGAATTAGAATTTCAATGAAAAATACTCCGCCTTCATACAGACCTGATCCTAATATTTCACCCCACCATTGAGTTAAATCATTGTTTACTGCACGGAAAGTGGGTTGTTCACGAGCAAGTTCTTGCGCTTCTATTGCTAATCGATCTAACCATTCATCTCTGGTAAGCATGGTTTAATTCAACTTTATTTCCTAAGTTTGTCAATAATCATTAGGTTTCCGAGTCATTCAATGCTGATAACTGCTATTTCACTTGGAAAAATGCATATTCACGAATCTTATGATGAATTGTGTCTCTAGTTGGTTAAATTTTATAAATAGTTATTATAATAAAATTTTTTATATTTGGATAAATTATGTAACAAAATCAAGAAAATACCCTCAACATGTGGCAATTTCTTACCAAAAGAGCTGCAGGTAACATTGTACTAGATCTTAAAGCAATAAAAGAGGAAAAAGATAATGTCCGAGGCCTATTTAGAAATATTTGATCGATTTATTAGAATTCAGGAGCTTATGCAAGCAGATGACAAAAAATTTCGAAAAGACCCCCGAAAAACGGCGCGAATTGCCTCAATACTAGCAATGGCGAGTTTATATTCCAATTATTCACTTGATAAACAATATGCCGTGTTTAAAGCGATGAAAATAACGATGTCAGAGAAGTTATCTAATTTTAAAACCCTAGGTGAGTCTGTTGACGATATCGCGGCAACATTAATTCTTGCGTCAGAAATAAATAAAATAATTAGAAAATAGAATCTTCAAACGAAGATATTTTATGAAATTACCCCCTCCTATTAAGAAAATTCCAAGAATGAAAGCCTACCCAATATTCTCACTTTTCTTGAATAATACAATTCAGCATTGGTATAAAATCTTATTTTTCTTCCCTTTTTAGTAATTGTGGAAAAACTATAATGAAATGACAAATTGGGAAAAAAATATGGGATAAGAGAATATACTAATGAAATCAGTTCAATTGTTAAAAGAGGATTATGGAGGGGGGAGGGAGGGTGACCCAAC
>CAZALJ010000086.1:0-7298 GCA_964485715.1 uncultured archaeon | reverse complement strand
TTTAGGAAAGTGGGATAATTATTGCCAATTATGAATATTTATCCCTACTGTAAAGAAAAATTTTAAATCTTTATGAAGATTAGTCACTTGATAACATCAGAAAGAAGGAGCTGATTATCCATGAAAAAACTAGGTGGTCTAGCAAAAGGTGCTGCAAAAGAGGCCATGTCTACCGCGTTAAACACTGCTGTAAAAGAAATTATTAACGAGTCTGGGGCTAAGGAAATAGCTAAAGACCAGTTACTCGAAGCTGGTAATAAAATTCTTGGAGACAAGAAAGTTCCCACAAAACAGAAGATACAAAAGGAACTATTAAAGACTTTGATCAAAAAAGAACTCGGCCTTTGATGAGTTCCGACTCTTTTTCTACCTCAAATTTTTGAAAAGACAACAAAATCATAAGGGGGTTGATAACTCAGCTTATGCCACTAACGCTTCTTCATTATCGAGAACCTTAGATCCTTGCTCAGATATGGAAGAAATCCACTTTTTTCTTTCCACACGTACCTTCCAGGCTGTTAGTTCACTGAAAAACACCAATCCAAGAATAATTAGTAGTCGAAGATGTGCATAAGGATCATCAAAATATATCTGTACTAACGAGCCGATGATGACCACTACTAGGAGAATCCTGGTCAAATTTCGACATACTTTCAAAATGACTCCTTCAGGTTTTTTTGCTGTCAAACCGTACCATAGCAAGGTTGTGATGAAAAACAGCTGAATGCCCAAGAGAAGCAAAGTGTGCCATATTGTAATTGTAGATCCCTCTGTAAGTCCATCTATGGTGGAAACTGGTAATAGTGAAATATAACCTCCATTAAATTCGAGAACTGGTACTTCATATAATCCTTTGGCATTAAAACTAGTTACTACTGTCATGAAAGCAAGAACCACTTCATAGAAGGAAATTAAAAGCAATAAAATGGTCATTATTAGTGCTTTCCCGAATTCTCCAATTCCTTTGAATAATCTTGACACGCTCGAAGGTTTACTTTTATGTATGAATTCCGTTCTTTCCAACACTCTAGTTGCTGGGTCAGTCACTCCACTTCTATGTAGAGGGACAGTAGTAGAGTTCTGAGAATGAAAAACAGGAGTTTCACTTTTTACTGTTGCTGATTGTTTCTTTGCGTGTATTAGGGAGGGATCATTGATTCTTTGAGCTGAACCAGAGCTACCAAACGTGACTAAAGCTTTACCAAACCAAACTCTGAATGTTTTTCCACCATACGTGTTTGAAGTGATTTCGGAAGCAATCAAAACACCAAGAATGATTATGCTCCCAAGATAGATAGCAGTAGGATCAGTAGTGAAACCAAGAATAAGAATGGTTTTAAATGCCAATAATCTCATCAGCCAAACAATAAGCTCAGATTCACCAGTAAAGGTTGTTGAGCTTTGGGAGGATTTATAATAGCGTAATACTACGAGTGTCCCTACCATTGTTATCAGAGAAAGAAATACAAAGATAAAAGAGACCAAAGGCAAATCTGAAACATCATAGTATAGACGACCATCAGCTTCATTATAATATGAATTCATCCCAATCCAAGGAAATGCAAAAGTAAAACCAAGGATAACTATCAACAATATTACCAAACCTTTCTCTGGATTTGAAAATTGATCATTAATTTTGGTCCACAACGAGGGTGTGCTCTTTTTGATTCGTTCACCTTGGAAGTTGGTTAATGTAGACCCTAGAGAAACTAGCCATGGGCCAAGCCTCTCTACCCATAATTGTGATTTCATTTGACGTTCAATAAAACACGCTAAGATCAACCAGATTGGCGTGTACAATAAGTAAGCAGGGATATACAGCAATGAAGTCTTAAAGAATAACATTAGAAAAGTAAAACGGGAAATAAAGACTATCACAGTATCATCAACGGTTCGATTCAAACCTTTCTCCCTAACCAACTTTGTTTTCCATCTATCGATCAACAATCCTTCCAATAATACTAAAAAGAACGCCACTAATGTTGCTGCATAGCAGCGAATATAGCCCAAATCATGAAAGACTGACGGGCTAACGTAAATGCTCCTCAGACCCCATAAAGATCCTTCTTCGAGGTATGGATTATAAGTAATGAGTGCGATATTTAAGAAAACGATACTTAATATGAAAATACTGCGATAAAGTGTAAACCAAGGGAAACGACGATAATAAGAACTGAACTCTCTGAGCCCACCCTGAAATTTTCTTGAGTAAGGGTCAATATATCCTTTCTCTTGGGTTTTAGACGGTTGAAAAACTGTTTGTTGACTTGGTACTGTGGGTGGTTTGGATGGTGAAGGCGCTACTTTTGGTGAAAAAGGTTCTGGCTGCTCTTCTCTATCCAGTTCCAAATATTGTTCACAAATTTCACTCGGAGAACCGCATTCTTCAATCGCTTTCAAGACATCGTTATAATGAACTCTTTCTCCAGACGCTAATTCACCACTTCTCAAGTAAACAAAGTCATTGATTTCATTGAGTAGCCCATCAATTTCATTAGGATGTAAACGGGTGTGTTCGCGGAGATACTCCTCAATACCATCAATATACGTTCTAATCAAGTGTTTAGCATCAACATCTATGCTTTTCATTTTCTTTAAGACCTTCTCCTCTTTTGGTTTTCAATCTCTTGGTACCATTTCTTTATAAAATCATGATAGGAAAAATAAGTGCCGATCATCTCTTCGATCATTTTCTCACCAATGTCAGTAATTGTGTAGATCTTTCTGGTTACGCCAGGTGAATCTATATCACCAGAATATACTGGTGTTATCATTCTATCATCTTCCATTCTTTTTAATAACGGATATACTGTACCTGCTTTCAGATCAATTCCAATACCAGTCTCTCTGATCAGCTTTATGAGTCCATATCCATGTGCATCTTGAGTTCGAAGACGAATCAGCATAAGGATCATCAATTGAAGTAAACCACGGCGAATATCACGTTCCCAATGTTTAACTATAATTGATTTCTTCCGTGGTTCTGGCGTATCTCTTTGTTTGTCCGTACTCATTAGCCTTTCAAACCTTAAGCTGGTATTCGCTTGATTTGGCCCGAGGAACTGTTCTATGCAGGAATAGATCGATTATTGTTTTTATATGCGCACCTATTTATATCGCGTGGCAACATATATCGCGCACCTAACAAGCTTTTTATAGCTAGCTATTGGTGTATTGAAAATCCAGTAATTGAGGAGAAAACATGAATAAAAGAGACTTACGTCATAATGTTGACGAAAAGGAAAAGAAAAAACTCCTCATTTTCAGACACCATTATGATACTGTCCGAATTTTCGGATTATCAATATGAAGAACAATCTAACTAATCACTAATGAACAACTAATCCTTTTTGGCCCCAAACTAATATCTATGTTAAAAATGAACGTTCATTTATTAGCAGGTCGTGAGAATATTGCAGGGATGAATATCTCACGGTTTATTCATGCCCTTCATCGCCAAAGATATAGACTGATGGTAATGATAAGGTTATATTTGAATATGTATTTAAAGAGAAAGAATTTTTCCTTTTTTAAAAACAGATATTTGACACTAAATCCATTTAATCATTACTTAAAATCCTTATATCAATTAAAAAGTTTCTAATTTCTTCATTTTTTAAATCAAAAATCACGGTGACATCAAATGACTAGTGAAAGTCAATCAGGTGGTTTTATTGGACTCTGGATAATTGAAAAAATCTCAGGAATTCCAATTTGCTCTCTTTGTCCTGATGACACAACACAGGTTGACTCGGTGCTCTTTGGTGGATTCATGGTTGCAATTAGAGGCATGATGAATGATCTTAATATTGGTGAATTAAGCTCTTTTAGCACCCAAAGATCAAATCTGGTTATTGCTGGTTCAGATTATGTTTTTTCAGTTTTGGCTATAGAAAAGGGGATTAACACCGAATTTTGGTATCCAACGCTACTTAGAGTACAACAAATCGTTGAAGAACAATACAATCAATACAGAAAAGATGAGACGATTATTAATACAACAGTTTTTGAAAAATTAAAACCAAAATTACGCCAATTAATTCTTTCTAATAGTAATACTTTCAATGATTTCCAACAAGATATGAAGTCTTCTGGAGCAAATCAAATTGCTTCAGACGTTATAGACGACAAGTATAAGGAAGGGGACTTAGAATTCCTGTTTCATTATTTTTCGGAAGGTTTGGGAAAATTAGTTTATGCTTTACTGTTAGAGGAGCCAGTTCTAATTGTAGGTGATATAAAAGATCTTGTACAAAAAGTTGTAGCCTCCATAGAATTGCTTGTTCCCCATCGATTACTATTAAAAGATTATGCAGTCGAATATACTGATCCAGTTGGAAAAGACCTTATAATTTGTTCCTCTCAAGTAAATTTCTTGAATGATTACAAAGATATCACAAAAGTTGATCTTGTTAATCGAAAAATTGCATCAACGATCAAAGGTGCCCCATCGGCTGATAACCTCATATATACCTTAAAGATCACCCCAATAGCCCAAGTAGATACAGTTATTCACAGATATGTAGGCAAACTCATTGCGAAAACAGGTAAACTCATGGAGCTTTGTCAAAAAGAAATAATATCCAAAGAAGAAATCCTGAAGTTCAGGGGTGATTTGAAAGTAGATGAATTAAATGTCGTCATCTCCAAGGTACGAAAAAGTGCTCCGCAATTCGAGGATAAATTATTCCATTTTGCAAGATCATTTGCATAATAGAAGACAACAGAGAAACATTCTCCATATTCTGAATATTATTATCTATTTTGAGCTATGAGGAAGGAATTATTCAATTTTCAAGGTGATTAAAAATCAATCACCTCAAATAAAATTAAACAGGTTTTCTTGTCAAGGGAAGAATTTTGAATGTATCTCGAATCAAATCATAATCCTAGTGCAATGGGTCGATTACAAGAAATCGAAAGAATACTGCACGAGCTCAAATCACGGATACCTGACTTAGAAGGACTAGCTGTTGTCTCGAGAGAAGGGTTATCGATCGCTAGTGCGTTGTTCACAACGGTTGATGAAGATCGAATAGGGGCAATGACAGCTGCCAGTCTTTCTTTATCTGATCGAATTGTTCTCGAGTTAGAGCGAGGGATAATGGATCAGGTAATAATTACAGGAACTAATGGCCTCGTAATAATTCGTGATGCAGGGGAACATGCGGTTTTAGTAGGAATTGCAAAGATGAATGCAAAATTAGGGTTGGTTCTGCTCGATATAAACCGAGCTGCAAAAAAGCTTGCTGGGCTGATTTGACTGGAAAAAGGACTGGAAGTTTAATCAATGAGGTTATTCTCTTCGATTCATTCTAACCCAAATAAACCACTAAAATTAGTTATCCTTGGAGAAGGCGGGGTTGGTAAGACGACAATTGCAAAGACCTTTGTTAACAACAGGTTTTATTCTGAAGCAACACAGACAATTGCAGTTGAATTTCATTCAAAGATCTTTTCAATAGGTGTAGGTAGTAACGCAAAAATTCAAATATGGGATCTCGGAGGGCAAGAGCAATTCAAGAACATGAAAGCTGTCTTCAGGAAATTTTGCGAAGGTGCGGATGGAGCTCTTCTATGTTTTGATTTAACTGATATTGGATCTCTTTTTGCTATTCCTGAATGGTTAGAGTTCCTTGAAGCAGGTGTGCAACGGTTTTTAATCGGGACGAAATATGACCTTGCATCCATTGAAGAGCGAAGCATCAATCTTAAAAGCTTTCAACAAAAATTCAACTGTGAAACTTCCTTCACATGTACATCAAAGGATGTAGAAACAGTAGAAGATATCTTTAGACATATAATAATTTCAATCAGAGATTTCAAGGAAAAACAACTTGATAAATTATCAGAAGCACTAATTAAGCGGCCAAAATGGATGGATTTTATCCATTCCCATTACGAAGAATTTGGATAATATTAGCACATTTTTCAGGTTTTATTTGAGCAGAAGAAAAGCAATACTTTTTAAAAAAGTTATTTTCTTTTTCCTTCAAGTACATGAAGGCCGATATTTTTAATCTAACAAAGATAACGTATGTTATAGTCATTGGTGCTAGTATTAACAACCTAGCTGCTGGATTGCTTGAACCTACGGTAGCCCCTTATCTAGAAATTCTAGGTGCAAGCTCCCAAGAAATAGGAACAATTCTCAGTGCTCGTTTTATGATTGTTGCGATTGCTTCTCTCCCTCTCGCATTATTTGCCTCTCAACTTGGTCTTAAACGCTTTTTGTATCTTTCAGCTATAGGCACTATTTTTGGTGGTATAACTCTTATGTCTATTGAAGGAAAAACGGCCATTTTATGGTTCTATTTGTTCATCGGATTTGCAAGCGCCATTTTCAGTGGACCAGGGATTGCATTAATTGCTGAGAATACGGGTACGAAGCGAATCGCAGCATTTAGTCTGTTTTTTGCTACTTGGATGATCCCAACTGCGCTTGGGGCATTAATTTCGACCATATGGTTTTGGAATGTATCTGAATATACTCCTGAGAAATTATCAAGTATTTTTCCCTTGACGATGTTGGTAATGATAGTGGGAAGTGTGGTTTTCATTGTTTTAATGTTTTTTACTAATCGTAATGAAGTTAGGAAAAGACCAGAGACGGTTACAGATATCAAACACGTTCCCATAAAAAATCAATTTCAATTGTTATTTAGCCCAGCCATTGCTTTACCTTTAAGTTTATTAATATTTTCAGAATTTTTATCGGGTGCAGGAGCTGGATCCAGCCTCCCATATTTAACACCTTTTTTAAAAAGTCTAGGGGCAACTCCAGGAGAATTATCCATATTAGTTTTTGTAATGAACATTTTTATGGGTGTAGCTACACAATTATCTCCCATTTTAACCAAACGCTTCGGTGATTTGCGAGTTTTTGCTGTAACTATGTCATTGTCTGTTTGTTGCTTGTTAGGAATTGTTTTTTCTAATGATTTACTTACTTCCTCATTATTTTTTATTTTACGTGGAGCTTTCGCTAATATGAATGCACCAATAACTTCTTCTCGTATGTTATCTTTCATTGAAACACGTGTACGAGCAACAGGAGCTGCGACCACTTCTACAGTTAGGTGGGCTGGCTGGAGTTTATTTTCCCCTGTATCAGGTGGAATTATTGATGATTATGGTTATAATGTTGCTTTTACTTTTACTTCGATAATTTATATGATCACTTTGGTCATATTTATCCGAGTGGTTCAACGATTTAAGAGTCTAGATGAGATAACATCTGAATCGTCAATCCATTTGGATGTTAAGTAAAAATTCCTGAACTTTCTAAGAAAGAAAGC
>CAZALJ010000085.1:0-7370 GCA_964485715.1 uncultured archaeon | reverse complement strand
AAAGTCTGTATATTGGGAATTAGAAAAGGAAATTCAGGGTTATCTGATTGTTTGGATCTGCAATAAAACACAGCGTTTAATTCTTTGTACTTCTCAGTTTCCCACGGCAAAGAAATCGACAGAAAAACCTCTGATTATGGAGATTATGTCTCATATCAATTGCCATCCTGAAAGTGTATTCTCGATTTGGTCTGCCCCTAACCTGCAAATCCACGCTCCATTTCTCACCATGAACTTAATTAATAATAATTTCCTGATTGGACTGACTTTTGTCCATCTTAGGGATGAGACACTGGATCTTCTTGCTTACCGTATTGGACTAGCTGACCAAAAAATCCAAAGTCCAAATGAGATGACTAATTGGTACAATGAGTACTATAAGGAAAACCTTCCAGGAATCCCATCAAATTATTATCCCGCAGAATTCAAAAAATTTTTTTACAAAAAAAAGGTTGTCATTTGGAGAAGTATTCAAAGACCTAAGAAAAAAACCTTATTTGGTGTGTCCAAAACCTATTATGATACCTATTTATGGTCTAATCCAGAAAAGAACGATATTTATTGCATAATCTTCTCTATGAAGCATAAACTTTCAACAAAAACACGTAATTTGTTAGAAAAGATGATTAAACTCATAATTGGTTCTAATTAAGCAATTGATACCTGATGAAGATTGAGAAGTTTGTCAGTAATTCCAAAACACCTATCAAGTGGTAAAGAAAATAGCTCGTAACATGTGTAGTAAATAGTATCCTGAGACCCTTTTTCGAAACTCGTTATAACTAAAGTCCTCAGTCAAACATTCAACTATTCATTTTTCTCTATCTATCGAAGGGTGGAAAGAAAAAAAACCAGGAAAGTACTTAATTCCTTTTGGATGATTTTGAGCCAATTTTTCGAATCTTTGATCCATTTTTTTAGGGGGAATATCTGATTTTAATAGAAATAATCAACTTGAAATTGCAAATAACCATCCTGGAGAAAATGGTAGTCCAAGTTATTATTATCAACGTTTGAATCCCAGACTAATACGAAAGTAAACAATAAACGATTTCTAAAGAGGAATCATGAAAAATTTTGCTTAAATTGTTCAATCTTTGCTGCTTTTTTTTCTTCGGGAAGACTTTTCCAAATAAGTATCTGTCTTCTAATAATGCCTATAAATCGTCTGACCGAGGCCTCCCATGCCATTAATACGCCTTCTAAGCGAACTAATTTAATTTCAAGCGCCCAGTGATCTTTTCTTTTATCAAAATAAGTAACAAAATCCATTATTTGTACTATTCCCATATCAAATGGTGCCAGATTAACAGTCGCAATCAAATGTTTTTCCTTTCCTTTAGTATCTTTAACAAAAATATTACGCACGAAGAATAGACCCCCCACACTCTCTGATTCATATATCAAAAAGTAATCTCGTAGAAATTCAATAATTCCTTCAGCTTCGTGTTCAGTGGCCGTAATAAACGGTAAGCGTATATTCCATTTCGTCCCATCTTCTTCAGGTAATGTTGTCAATGCCCAGGTTCTCTTAAGAGAGGGTACAGACATTTGGCCTGATATTTTAAGTGGATAGATCATACTCAACAATATTCCAACCATGCTAAAAGCTAAAGCAGTAACAACAGCCCCAGATGAATAATTGATGGGAAAAGATTTGGGAATTAGCCCAACTGTTGAAACTGTTCTAATAAAAGTTATTCCTCCCAAATACCCAATTATTAATCCTACTATTGCAGACACAAGAAATTCTGTTAAGAAAAGTCCTATAATATGTGTTGGTGTAACCCCTAATGATGTAAATATAGAAATTTCTCTCTTTGATACATATACAACATTGATCGAGATGTTAATCATAAGTAGGATTGCTATAGTGATAGGTATTCCCAATTCAATAAAATTGTTCCTAACAAGAGTACTCGCAGATGTAAACAGAGTTAATGAAAATGTTAAAAGACCAATACTTAACAGATATATCATCGTACGTAATTTATGTTTCTTCATTCTAGAGATCCCAGTTTTTATAGCAATTAGAATTGAAGACATAGTATCTGTGTTAGTAAAATGAGAACCTAACATTCTTGTGCGCTGCTTTTTAAGAAAACTAAAACCTTCTTGATAGAAAAAATAAATTATAGGGAGAACGGAGACAAAATTGATAATTCCTATTAGAGTTATAATAAGATGAGGAGCTACCTGGAATCCTGGATGAATAAGGTAGAATAAACCAAAAGTAAATGCATATATCGAGCATGTTGCAAGAATCTGCTTAATCCAAGAATAACGGTTAAAAAGAAGCAGAGCCAATATAAATGAAAACGGAATGAGTAAAAAAGCAAAAAGAAGGGCAGTCAATATCCCCCCAATAATGACATTTTTGGCTTGTTTAAGGGCATTATATGACCATATCTGGGCTTCTTTTATTGTTTCGATAGCTATTGAATACTTAAAATTCTTTTTCAGTTGAATTGCAGACTCGATAAGTATTGATGTTCTCTGGAAGGTTTTATTGACTTGATCATCATAAATATTATAGGAGATGTACAAGTCAATGTAGGTTTGTGTTAGGGATAGAATATCTTCAGAAGTAATGAATGATGAAAGGCCTAGATTTTTAAATTCACCTTCTTGAACCAGAAATCCATATCCTCGTAATGTATCCGCACTAGAATTTGTTGCATACACTACTAGCACACCATCTGGAAGTTCTCCTAATAATATTGATGGTGTGTTCGGAGAGATAAATACGAGATTAACGGATTTCATACCTAAATAACCATACGAGGAAAGCTGAATTCGTGTTTCAGGATCTAAAACTTGGTAATTAAGGAGCTCAGCCGAGGGAGATAATTCATGGGGATGTGAAACTCCAAAAACACCAATCGTCCCACAATTGAACACAATTGGATTAATTACGATTTCTTTGCTAATTAATTCCTTTGATCTCTTGAAGAATTGACCATATGAACCTAAATTATTTGCTTTTATTAATTTCCCTTCAGAATCAAAAGTGTAAGCTTCTACGGAGAATTCAAGAGGATTATTGGGTTGTGAAGAAGAGACTCCTCTTACCTGATAATATCCATTTTCATCAGTTTTTGTATAATATGAATATGTTCCCCGAATACCTGTATTTGAATCACGTGAGGTTACCCGAATTACAGCATTAGCTACATTAGTTAACCATGCTGTTGTCTCATTATATTCTTTACAATAACCTTCAATATTTCCAAATCCAACATATGTAGTGTGTCTTAAGGAGAAATCTTTATGAGCTAAATCGAGATAATTTCCTAGTTTTACCTCCTTATCGACTAATTGAACTAACGCACAAATAGAGTATACAACTTGTGATTTAAGCATATCAAGTTGAAGAAAATTTGGTAAGTCGAATGGGGTGTTAAAGCGCATACGACGAGACTCTGTCGTATAAAGTGATAATCCTAATACATTCGAGGCAATAAATGGTTCATGATCCCCAACAGGGCTGATTGAAACGATATCCTTGAAGTGTGCCAAATTAATATAAGATTCAACGTCAAATGAATAACCAGTACCCTCACGAATACTTGAGGCATAATTATTTAGGAAATCCTCCCCAATATTCTTTAATCGAGTATAAAGGTTATTTCCAGATGTGAATTTAAGATTAAAATTATAGAGGGACCCATAGGGATTAATTGCGATTTTGTTGTTTGAGGCTGAAAGATCAAGAGAGAGAAAAAGTTTTATGCCTCCTTTAGTATTCAAAATGTCATGGTTCTGATGAACAAACTCCCTTGCTCCTGCAGCCGCCTGATTATGACCAGAAAGGGCCAAAAATATAATGGTTTTCTGCGGGGTAATATTTTCATCTCTCATGACACGAATAATTTCGAGCAATGTCGCAATGCCACAAGCTTCATCGGCACCAGGGGCAATGGAAGGAACTACAGAAGAAGAATCAAAGTGAGCAGAAATAATTATCATTTCATCATCAAGACCAGGTAATAATCCCATTACATTCTTTGCATTTATTAAAATCCACTCAACGTTAGAATATATAGTGATCATTTGGTTTTGTTGCTTACTTAGTTGTTCTATGGTTACTGCTGTAGTAGTATCATTGATATAAATACGGGGAAAATAAAGGGGAACATCGATGGACTTTTCTTCAGCTTCAAAAAGATCAGTTTCTTCTGGTGGTAAAAAAATGACAGCTTTTGCTCCTAGACTTGCTACATTGATCCAATTGCTTCTAGTATTGAATTCAAGAACTACAATCGAATCTTCTATCTTTTTGCCATCTAAATCAGAATACGTTCCCGATCCCCCATAAACTAAAGTTCCAGATAAACCACTAGAGGGTATTTTGCAGGCATGAACAGAATTGGGAACAAAAGCATGAGCTGTAAGATTCTCCCCGTTAATAGCAATTTTTGTCTCATGATCATACGGAATAAGAAGAGGGTACGAGAGGGTTTGTACCTGTGTTAAATTTTGATTTCTAAAGAAATCTTGAATATAATTGATTGCATGTTCATATCCAGTATAACCAGTTACTCGACTTCCAAAACTAGAGAAGATATCTATGTGATTTTTTATATTCTGAAAGTATTTTTTAGTAATTTGGTCACCATAGTATTTAAAATCAATAAATTCTTGTGAATTAGTTACAGGTTCCTTAATATATGATAACACACTAGAGCTCTTACTTAAACTCTTGAAATCAACATCTCTAAGGTTTTCATTGAGTTTAGTATCTGCTGTCATTGTAACAGTTATAATTAATAAACAAAAAAGAAGAACCCTTCGAATTTGCTTTGATGTCAGAAGCATTTGTGCATCATTTCTTTTTTATTCCTTTAAAAAGGAAAATTATTATTCTATCGAACAATTCCTTTCATAAATAGACCCCTTTTTTAGATCATCTAAAATCCTACAGATGATATGTCGCTTTGAAGGTATGAAAAATGACTGAAAAAACTACAATTATAGATATTTCATCAGATTCGTATTCCTTGCAAAAATTTTATCAATAATTAATGTCCTCTAGTTTAATAAATCAGGGTTCACTCGTTCCTTTTACACTTTAGTTTCCTCGGTAGTTGGTTTTTCATGTCCAATGAAAAAAATCTTGAGTCTTGGGATCGTTTAAGTGAGTATTATCAAAATACAATCAGTATTTCCTTAGAGGATGTGCATTTTGGCCCATATGGGCCTGGTGAAAAAGCTCTCCATGTGATAGGAGGGGTGAAAGGGTTGGATATTTTAGAAATTGGCTGTGGAGGAGGACAGAACTCTATCGTACTCGCTAAATGGGGTGCAAAGACAGTTCAAGGGCTTGATCAATCAGAAAAGCAACTGGAATATGCGCGAAAGCTTGCCCAGAACCAAAATGTGAGAATTAAATTTGTACAAGGTAATATGGAGGATTTATCAGCGTTAAAGGATGCATCTTTTGATTTAATCCTTTCTTCACACGCGTTGTCTTATGTAGAACATCTTCAACGCGTTTTTATGGAGTCAGCTCGGGTTTTACGAGACAATGGGAGAATTGTTATTTGTATGCTTCATCCAATAATGATCACTACTTGGGAAGCAATGGAGAAAGGGTCACTAGAAAAAATTAGGTGCTACTTTAGTGAGGAGCGAGACATCTGGGGTTGGAAAAATCAGGAAGGAAAAGTGATTGCTAATTTTGGAAGTACTTATTATCGTTTTGAACACATAATTAATGGTTTGATCTCAGCTGGGTTCACGATTGAACGTATTGTCGAACCCCCAGGGTATACTCTTAAAGAGGTAAAAATGCTAGGTGATGCAATTCCCTACCAGAATACTCCTGACATTGACCATAAATTTGTGGAAATAAATCAGAAGATTCCTTTTTCCTTAATTGTTTCCGCAAGAAAAAATTAGAACTAGGATTAGATTGACAGTTATTCAACATTAATTTTGTGGTTTATTCTCCCAATAATAACACTTGTAAGGTTGTGGGTCGGTATAACCGAGTTTTAAAGCTAGCTTCACTGATTTTTCGTTTGCAGCATCCCAGTGAGGTTCAATCCTTCGTTTTAAACAGTGTTCTATAAATTTAGCTGACGCTGCTATCGCAAATCCTCTCCTACGGTAATTTGGGTGAGTTTCAAGGTATATTTCAACACTCCTGGTAATCGGGACTGATACCATATCTCCAGCAACTAAACAAACAACTTTTTCACCTCCTATGACACAGAATCCCAGTCCCTCTTTGATAAAGCCTTCAGGTCCGCCATAATGGTCAAGATGCCCTGGAAGGATTTCTACTTGTTTTGCAGTCCCCAAATCAACTCTTTCTACAGTAAATCCTCCCGGTAAAGGTTTGATGAGTTTTTGAATATGTTCTAATGACAAATTCTTCGCTGAAAGCGCTGTTCGTGTGAAGTATCTAAGAGTTTTCCAGTGATTCTTTAACGTCAGAACCCATTCTTGACCAGGATTGATGATCGCTTTCTTCTCGGGAATTTTATTCAGGATTTCTTTAACTTTTGCAGATTTATGATTTCCCGCCAAGTAGCTGTAACTACAATTGTACAGGATGACTTCAGGGTTATCCAAATTATCAACAAAGCCATTAGCGTTACCTCGAACTGAACTTAATGCTAAAATGTTTTTCAAATACTTAAAATCCTTGAAAAGGGGTAAAAAATCTACTAGTTTCTCACGAGTAACCTGGTGAATCATTAATTTTGTCACCTTTAGGAATTTCCAGATAATTTTGCTCGGTTTATATTTTTTTAACTACCAATCTGCTATTATATAAGCGGTAATTTCATTGGTAAATGCTTATAATTGCTGGTTTTATAGAATAAAAGCTTTTCATCTTAACCTAAGTTTGTCCCTGTAAAAAAACTTCTTTGATAAAAGCAATAATCAAATATTTAATATTTGACTTGAAATTTATTCAAAAGAGTTATATGTGTAATTTAGCATGAAAACTACAGATAATACTAAGTATTCTATTGGTATTGATGTTGGTAGTTCTGGAATAAGATTATTACTTCTCAATAACTGGGGAGATGTATTTAAAAGACAAATAATTTCATATAATACCCTTAGGAAACAAGGGTTTATCATATGGGACAAGGAAAAGAGAATTAATGTTAAACAATTGGTTGAAACTATTGAAAATCAGCTTTTTCTCTTATCTAATGAGGTTCCAGAAGTAACTATAAAGGCCCTATGTATTTCAAGTATTGGACCATCTCTTGTTTTGTTATCCAACGAGGCTCAACCATTAACTCATGCTTTTACTTATGCCTATCAGGGTGCACAAGATTATGTAAAATATTTAGAAGCAGATTTCCAAAAAAGAACAGGTAGTATTCACAGTGGAGCATTACCTTGGG
>CAZALJ010000084.1:0-7418 GCA_964485715.1 uncultured archaeon | reverse complement strand
GAAGAATCATATAGTGAATAGACTTGACGGGAAATATCGAAGCGTTTAATAATAAGGGGAGCAAGATCTGGTATTTTGTTAAAAAAATCATCGAATACTTGCTTACGATCGTTTGGATTGGAAATTTGGGCATTAAATTGTCTCCAGGAACCCCAGTTAACTGGTTTTTTATTAAATTGGAATTTTTTTGTCGAAATCAACGACATTCGTTTATCATAAATTTCTAAAGATAAAGGCAATTTTCGAGCTTCTGCAACAGTATCAATAGCATTTAAATAAAAAGTCCGTGGCTCTTCGTATGAGTTCAGGAACTCTGAGCTTAATTCCACCAACGTTTCAGAGACTAATTCCATAAGTTTTTTATCGTATGAAAGCCCAGCTTTTTGATTGTACCGTTGTTCGCGGATTTGAACAACAAATTTCTCAAATTCGACTCCAAGATCCTCAACACTACGAACAGGGGAACTCAATGCTTTCACCTGGAATGAATTAATTTTTCCCAAGACTATTAGTTGAGAGTATTACTAAAAATATCAGTTTTCACCAATGATAAATCATGAGTTTTAAAATTTTATTGCTCTTTTAAGAAAGATTTTTGAGTTTTATAATCTCAACCGTTGAGATCAGAAAACTAAACTTTAAAAAGAGATTGATGACCATGGAACCGATAGATATCTTAGGGGTTGGATTTGTTGGTATTGGTATCATATTATTTCTTTCCTTAGGGTTACGATTGCTATTATCCTATCAGCGTACTGAAAAAAAGCAGACTTTGTATCTCGCTGGAGAATTTATTTTTGGAGGATTAGCGATGCTTTTCCTGCTTCTTGAACAAGTTGTTTTATTGTTATACGCAGAGGGAGTAACTGTCCCTCCTTTCCAAAGTATCCTAGATTATTCAGATATTAATGTTTTTTTTGTAGGCTACATTGGAGCAATCCTGGCCTGGATTTTTTCTGGAATAGCTATTATTGCAGCGAATTTTTTTACGCACTCATTCTTTCCTGACGCAGGTAAGAAAATCCTCGGAATCCCCATTATTCTTATTTTCGTTTATTTAATTCTTATTATCTTTTCACCCTTTCAATGGGAAGGTGTTCCTGGGGATTGGAGCCCAGAACATTCTATGGAACTAAACATCATTGTATGGATTCTCTTCTTCATTCCACTTTGGACTGTTGTTTTCCTATTTTTCTATCTTATGATTAGCCTGTATCGTCGAGGATCCCCAACATGGCGGAGATTACTATGGATTTTTTTAAGTCAGACACTTCTATCGATTGCATTTACTATTGAAGTCTTAAATCCTGCAACGCTTACGGGGATACTTCCAGTCCTCGAAGGTTATGAAGGATTCATTGCAGCTTTCTCGCGCTTTTTCTTAATGATCTACCCTGTGTTAATGTGGATAGGTGTACTAACACCAAATTGGGCTAAAGGAATGTTAGGAGTGACTTCCTAACCCCTTTCTTCACCAGATGTTTGATTGAGACCTTATTTTCTCAAAGGTCTCCCATCCAATCTAAAAATCTTGCCGAGACTCGTTGTAAAAGTAATTTACGGATTAAAGGATTCCGTTGAGCTCCAATCTCTGCAGCTACTTCAATTAATGATGAATCATATGTTTTTTGAATTTCATTTATTTTGCTTTCTTTTTCGGCTTCTGAATATGAAAAGGCCTCCACTAACATTCCTGCTACCTTCAAGATTTTGTTAGTCGATTCCTTAACTATTTCAGCTGTTTTACTTGGGTTCTTCCGCATTTCTTTGATCAACTTCTTTGAATACACACATGGTTCACCATTTTGAACCCGTTTCTTTTCTATATTGATTAAAACTTCACTGGGATAATTTTTCACTAAATCCTTACTCACACCAATAATATCAGCATAAGCAGGGTCAATTATTTCTTTAGTATAACTTACTTTTCGCAAATTCACATATGGAACTAACATGTCTAAACTATGAACCATCAAGTCAATCAAAATATCAGACTCTCCAGTCACAAAAACAGGACGACTTCGAAATAGCGCTCCTACCACACGATCTTCATTCTTCCTTACTTGTGATAAAAAGAAGTCAACACTACTACCCTCCTTTTTTTCGGAAAGAATGACTCTTCTTTCAATAATTTGAATTTCTGTAGTAGCCTCTCTCTCTGTTACTCGCCAACCTTCAAGAGCTTTAGCCAATTCTATGGGAAATTTCAAAGCTCCAGTGTAGACATAATTCAGTTTGATTTGGTTAGCAAGTTCTTCAGCTTTAAATTTAAGGAAAGGAACTTTATTGTAGAGGAAAACTTGTTGGTCTTGAGGCACAAGATAAAACAAAGAAGCCACACATTTCTGTTCTACTGGATCTGATTGCCTAATTTGGAATAAAAGAATAAACCCTAACTTATTCAGCCCAGAAAAGGGAAGGATAGCCTCAGCAGTCTCTACTTCAGCAGTACTCATCATAGATAAGGTCATTTGCGATCGATGCGCAATATGAGAAGCTTCTTCTTCAGTTAATCCTCCTGAGTAATATACTGGAACAGAGAGACCTTCTTTTTGGTCAAAAACGCTAAACAGGATACCTCTATCCATCAATGTCAATTCTCCTCTCAAAATTTTAGCTTTAATCCTGTTCCTTTTTTGGATCATTCCTTTAAAATTCTAACTAATAGTTTAATCCAAAGCTTCATTAATTAATAATTTCTCATATTCAGGAATATAACAATGAAACCGCTTTTAATAATATTTTTTCAGAGAATTCAAAGGTTTGAGCTAAGAATTTTGGGAAAACTACCATTTATCGGAATAATGATTCTTGGTAATTTCCTAGGAGCTCTCATTGGCTTTTTGTATTATTTTGACGTGATTGGTCTTGCCCAGTACCATCCCATCTTATGGATATTAATCCCTGACTGTCCTATGAGCGTATTATTATTGATAGGTGTGTATATTCAGAGAGACAATCAACGATTCGCTAATTATAACTTTTTCGTCTTCATACAAGGCATTCGTGCAGCTGTTATCACATTCTTAATTATCCTAAACTTTGGATCGATGGATATTGAAATAGTCTTTCTTGGACATTTTTTATTACTGTTCCAAGCAATAACTATTCTTCCTTTATTGATTGACATGAAATTTAACAAGGGAACACTTATCGTGATTGGAATCACTTTATTTAATGATGTTTCCGATTTCTTGGGTATTTTGGGATTCTTTGACCCCACACTCGCTCAACTTGCAACTATTCAACCAATATTCTTACAGTTTGCCATTGTCATCTTTAGTCTAGACATTTTTTTGATTCTAATTGGATTAGGATTTACAAGATTCATGAGTAAAAAATTGGTTGTACAAATGTAATTAATTGATCTATTATTCTTTTCTTGAGTGAAAAACATCTCTAAAACTAAAAAATGGCGTTTTGTTGGAAATTATCCTAATTCCCAGAAATCAATGATTTGCTGCGCGTGGACACTCGTTTTTACTTTGTCAATACCTTCCTTCCCTCCAAAAATGCCTTCAATTTTTCCATTTTCATCAATCAAGTAGGAAATTCTAGAAACTCGATTTCCTCGCTTATAAGCTCCGAACTTTTTAGCTAATTCAAGCTTCTCATCTATGAGAATGGGGAAAGGAAGATTATATTTACTAATAAATTTCTGATGAGATTTACCACCTGAAGCTCCAAATACCTTGATGCCATTGTTTTGAAATACTTGATAATTGTCTCTGATTGAACAAGCCTCTTTAGTACACCCAAGTGTGTTATCTCTCGGATAAAAATATAATACGTATTTCTGTCCCTTTAATATTTCAGAACTTACTATGTCACCTGATTCTAGACTAGCTTTGAATGGGGGAACAACATCACCTATTCTCAACACTTTTTTTCACCTAAATATTCTAGTTAAGACCAAATTAAAATATTAATGATATTTTATCATTATTTAGTGTTTAACCCGAATAAATACTTAAAAGTACCTTTGTGAAATTCAAAAATTCCAAAGTAACGTTGAATGATACATAATGACAAAATTGAGAGGCATACAATGAAAAAACGAAAATACAATACTCCACTTGCGGAAGCAATTCGTAATGCATATACAAGAGGTGAGGGTGACGAAGATTTGGAACCAATTGTGCTTGTTGATGGAGATGATCACCCAATTGGGCGTATTAAGCCCAATGATGCTCTAATTTTTGCAAATATTAGAGGTGAACGGGAAGTTGAATTAACTCAAACCCTAACATCTGAACATTTTAATCATTTTCCAATAATTCCACTTAATCTCTGTGTTACTACAATGATTGAATACCATCCTGATCTCCCCGCTAAAGTGGCGTTCCCACCAACTGCAAATCTAGAAAATAGCATCATAGAATTCCTCAGTAAGCAGGATAAACGAGTACTAAAGTGTGTTGAAAGTGAAAAAGCTATTCACTTAACTTACTTCTTTAATGGAAAACAACACAAACAGTTCGAAAATGAAGACCGAATTATTATTCCCTCTCATGAAACAGAAAACTTAGCAGATTTTCCAGAGATGAAAGCTGCCGAAGTGGCTTATACTACTATAGCTGAGATGAAAAAGGGAATTTATGACCTAATTGTGACTAATATTTCGCCCTGTGATGTCATGGGACATATCGAAAAAAAAGCTATTGTTGGGCAAGCAATTCATGCTGTAGATAAACAACTAGGACGAATAGTTACTGCTGCAATTAATGCTGGTTACACTGTGCTTGTGACTGCAGATCACGGTGTCGCGGAATCTTGGCTTTATCCTGATGGTGCTATTGACACAGGACATACCGCGAATCCTGTACCCTTTCTATTTGTTTCTGAAATGAAAAAGGAAATGTTATTAAACACAGGGGGTTCCCTAGTAGACATTGCACCAACAATTATTAATATTATGGGATTAAAAAAGCCCTATGAAATGGAGGGAAAAACTCTCTTGAAAACTGGAACAGGATTTACTAGACACCGAATCCTTCTCTTAATCTTAGATGGTTGGGGTTATAATCCTAACACATATGGCAATTTATTCTTAGAATTCGGAACTCCAAATATGGACAAGTTAAAAACTAAATTTCCTTTTACAACCCTTATCGCTTCAGGAACACCTTTAGGTATGCCAGAAGGCACAGTTGGTAATAGTGAAATAGGACATCTCCACATGGGTATTGGTAGACGTGTTGTAAGTGATCGAGTTAGAATATTTGAAGCCATTGAGACAGGAGAATTCTTTCAGAATGTTGCCTTTTTAAAAGCAATAAACTATGCTAAAAATAATAGTACAGCACTACATTTATTAGGGATTATCAGCTTTTATAGCTCCCATGGATCAATTAAATATCTTGAGGCTCTTATGGAGCTTGCTAAACGGAAAATTATTCCAAACGTTTACCTACACGGTATGTTAGGACGACGGGGTGAAAAACCAGAATCAGGAGCTCATTATGTTAACCAACTAGAGCTAAAAGCTCGAGAAATGGAAAATGTGAAAGTTGTTTCCATCATTGGGCGTCATTGGGCACTTGACAGAGAGAATAACTGGGATCGAATTCAAAAAACTTATGATTTGCTAGTACATGGAAAAGGAAGACAAATTAAACATATTGACTTTTATTAATTGAGCTGATCCTTTCTCTTTGGACAATTATCCGTACCTTTTCAAATGAATTTAGATAAACTATGGATATTTATTAGATAATGTTTCTAAGAAGGTTTTAATCTGTAATAGGAGTTTTGGAATAGTTTTATAGGAGTGAAGCGCTAGATTTTTTGAGGTATTTCCAGAAATCATCGCCGAGACAACCCTGTTTTCTTCATAAACTCCCAGGACAGGTTTATTAAGGCTTAAAGCATATGCGATTTCATAACCTACCCCCAAGCTCGGAAGCGACACTTCAGCGATCACAGTATCACACTCTTGTAGCCAAATAATATCCTGAGCGTAAATTTCAGTATCAGACATTGAATTTTCAATTTCGATTACGTTGGGTGAAGCTACATGGTGTGTTAAAACTTTATGGCCGTTGCTCTGAAGATAATCATGAATTGCTTCATAATTAGCCTGCAGTTCACGACCTCCCCGAATTGCTCCAGATAGATAGATCTTCAATTAGTTGTCTCCTGTTTCTTTTTCGCACCAAGTAAAAGATGACAATATTCTTGCACTTTTTTATTGGAAGTCTCTTGAGCCAATAAATGGATTATTTCTATTAATTGTGCTTTTTCAACAATTAAAATTTGATTTTTTCGACAAAATTCCCTTATTTGTTGGTCTAAAATGGGATTGGAATGCAAAAGTGCTGCAAGAATTTGGAAGACAGTATTATCATTACGTCCTTTTCTCAAAGCTTTTAGGGCGTTTTTGGGGGATTTTTGAAATCTCCCTGATCGATATAATGGAATGATTACAGCATACCAATCCTTAGCTCTAGTCTTCATCCAATCTTGAATTTCTTGAATATCATTGATCCTTTCTTCCCAGTGTTTTTTAAACTGCTCATTCGGGAACCCTAGCTTAGGCCAAGCCTGAATTTTTTCTAACAATTCCACATATTCTTGGTAACGATCAATTTGAGCCTCTCTTTCTCGGATGCCAAATTCTAATGCACCTAGTACAAATCCAGCCGAATATTCTTTTAAATTAAATTCAAGGCTCTTTGTAAAGATCACTTTTTGAGCTTGGTTTAGTAATTCCCGATTTTTTTCCAAAATATGTTTGGATTTTGTAGGAATTTCTTTCTGATGTTGATCAAGATAATCTAATGCCCAGTAAAGGAACATTGCCTCTTCTTGCGACTTCGTTGAGCGAATAAACTCTGTTAATTCTTTTGGACTTGTATTAAGAAGCCTTGCTTTAATTCGTTCAAAATCAACTTTTGTTTGTTTCAAATTCTTCCGTCCAACTGATTACAAAAAATGATGTGATATTTCACAAAGAATCTAATTTCTCTTAGTATTTATAGGAAAGGGCAATGTAATACGAGTTTCTTCTTTCGATAACTCAGGTATGGTATCTAGTGCCCTTTTAATCTGCCTCAACAGAAGATTGGGGAGATAATTGCCTGAAAATAGATCTAGAATAGAACTATTATGAATTACAATATTTTGCATTTGCTCACTAGACATTATTGAGCAGTTATTTTAAACTTGTTTATTTGGAAAGTAAAAAAAAATTTGGGGAAAAAGAGATGTCACTTTCACCCTAATAACATACGATAAACATCTTTAGGATCATGATCGCCAGGAGCTCGGATTTTAAACCGAATCTCAACTGTTTGTCCGGGTTCGACCTTGTCGTAAACCCATTTCATAGCTTTTCCGTCTTTAACTGATGAATGCTCTTCGAATCCAACTGGTGGATCTTCCTCGGTTTCTGAGACCAGTTCAAACCCTTGGGGTAA
>CAZALJ010000083.1:0-7476 GCA_964485715.1 uncultured archaeon | reverse complement strand
TTTTTACTAGTCGTTTTCTGTTCAATAGAAACCGCTGGGGATAAACCTTCAATCAGCTCAACGTCTGGTTTTTGCATTCTTTCCAGAAATTGGCGAGCATAGGCACTTAACGATTCCACATACCTACGTTGTCCCTCTGCAAAAATCACATCAAAAGCCAAGCTAGATTTCCCTGATCCGCTAACCCCTGTAATCACTACTAATTGATTACGAGGGATGGACACTGTTAAATTCTTAAGATTGTGAACCTGAGCATTTTGTACATAGATATACTCCTTTTTCTCATCTGCCATGACGGGGTTCCTACTTGGCGCGAGCTTTTAAAGATACGGAAGCTGGTAAAGAAATAGAGAAAAAAGTATGGCCCAATACCCACTATACCAGTTTTTCCCTTTCTTATTTAAAGCAAGAAAAGCAGCGAACCTTATTCTGATCTATGAATAAATTCTGCTCTGATATATATTACTTCAACATCCTAAGTTATAAAACATGGTTCCCCTAAAATCAAAGAAAAAATTCGATAAAAGGGTGATTGTGCACATCTTACTTTTTTATTTTGACTTTAATTCCATATACTCCACTGTGATGAAGTACTCTATGATTACAAGAATATATTCTTCTTAAGAACTTCTGAAAGACATTCTATAATTTTTTTGATCCCTACTAACGGAAGTAGCAACTTATTATGATGAAATTTTTCAAGTTCAAACCTCAATGTCTTTATTGCCTGAAACAACCGACTTTTAAGTTATCAAAACTTGCTTTTCATCATGTCACAGGAAAGCGCCAATCTACTCCCAAAAACCCAAAAATCATTTACACGCTGGTTTCTAGGTCACTTGACTGCAAATCCGCTTATAATTTTTGGAGTCATATTAGGCACAGTGATCGTGGTATTTACTCGTTTACTTATTCCTGTCGTTTTGGGGCAAGCAATTGATCTTGCAATTATTGATAAGGGAGATTTGTTGAGTTCTGAAGCCCAGTCATCTCTACTAAATGATTTTGTTATTTTTCTCTTAAGTTTAGGAATATTTCGTTTTATAGTTGGAGTGATAACAACCATCACTAATGATTGGCTAGCCTGGAACGCTCAACGGCGAATACGAGAGGAATTTTTTGATTCTATGCAGAACAAACCTCTTAAATTCCATAATGCTGTAAGAACTGGAGAATTAATGGCTCTTGCCACAAATGACTTAGGTCAAGTCGGCGGGTTAATTAGTCCTGGTTTTGGAATGATAGCTGATGTCTTTATTTCGATTCTCCTCTCTGCAATATTAGTATTAGGTGTTTTAAATTCTCCTGAACTATTTATCCTTTCAATTCCATTTCTGATTGCTTATCTATGGGCCATTCTTAGTTTTAATCGCAAAATGGCACCTATAAGTCATACTTTCATGCGAAAATGGAGTGCAATTGCCACTGCAGTTCAGGATAACATAACAGGTGCCGAAGTTGTTCGTGCATTCGCAGAGGAATCATATGAGCGTCAGAAGTTTATGAAGTACGTTCTTGACTTTAAGCGAACTTGGTACCGTCAGCAAGTACTTCAAGCACGTTATTTTCCTACACTTATCTTATTTTCAGCGATTGGATTCTCTGTATTAGTGGGATCTTACTTGGTACTACTTGACAGACTTACAATCGGAGGTATGATTGCCTTTAATGGATTACTAATCAGCCTACTAGTTCCTACATATGTGATTGGTTTTGCAATTCGAATTTTTAACGCTGGGTTGGCAGGAGCACGTAGAATTCATTCAATGGAAGTCCGAGAGGAAGGAGAGGAAAATGGAGAGGGAGAAAAAGAGTTCCCTTCCCATATTACAGGAGTTATTCGTTTCAAGAATGTATCATTCAGATATCCGACATCAAAGAAACCAATTTTAGATAATATTAATTTCGCAGTAGCACCGGGGCAAACCATTGCCATTGTTGGCCCCACTGGATCAGGAAAATCCTCTTTTACAAATTTATTACTCCGACTTTATGATTATAATGGAGAGATTACGATAAATGAAATCGATATCAAAGAATATTCTCTTGAAACCTTGCGAAAGAGTATTGGGCGAATTGAACAAGACATTTATCTCTTTCCGCGTTCAATTCAGGAGAACATAATATTTGGTGCTAGGAATGCTAGTCAAGCTGATGTTGAACGTGCTGCACAATTAGCTCAAGCTCATGACTTTATTATGAAGTTACCTAAAGGGTATGATACATATGTAGGAGAAGGAGGCAGCCAACTTTCTGGAGGGCAGAGACAAAGAGTTGCTCTAGCAAGAACTTTTCTTACAAATCCTAATATTTTAATTTTCGATGATTCTACAAGTTCTGTGGACTCTAGGACCGAAGAAAAGATTGTCAAAGCTATAAACACAGTGATAAAAGGCAGGACAACTTTTGTTATCACTCATAGATTATCTACCATTCGGCAAGCTGACTGTGTTATCGTTCTTAAGGGTGGAAAGATTGTTGCAAAAGGTCATCATTCAAAGTTAATTTATACTTCACCTGATTATCGTCGTATTTTTGGTAAAAATGTAGACCTTCCACCTTTGGAAGTGAGCAAAACCTCAATGTTACCCAGTTTGGGAGGTTCTTAGATGAGTTGGATCTTTGAAGGGATAGATCGAAAGGATCAAGAAAGGAAATATTCGGATTGGGAATTAATAAGACGATCTGTTAAGAGAATAGCTCCATTCAAGCGACCGATGATTATTTCTACTATAACCATGGTCGTTATGACTTTTTTTAGTCTTCTGACTCCATTGTTATTCGCAAATATAATTGATACACTTCAAAATCCTCATTTAACGGATCTAATGTTTTTAATTTTATTATGTGGCGGATTTAGCTACCTTTTCTTGTATATATTGTCGTGGGTAACTGATTACATCATTAATATTCAGTCTGCGAAATTTGTACCTGACTTCATGGTCAACCTCCGGGGAGATATCTTCGCTGCTCTCCAGAAACAAGACATGAAATTCTTTGATCAGCACCGTAGTGGTCGTCTTAATTCACGAGTTTCAAGTGATGCTTCCGACTACGGTGTTGCTGTCTCTATTGTGATGACTATTCTAGGACATTTTCTTGTTTTGATTGCAATTTTTGTTATTTTGGCCTTTATCAATTTGCCATTGGCACTTGTTTCCGCTTTGGTCATTCCAGTGCTTTTAGTTTTGAGCTACTTGTTCAGAAAAATTGCGAGAATCACAAGTATGAGCTTCCGAAGAGCCCATGCTGCTGTGAATTCAGCTATGGCTGAATCTGTGAACGGAATTCAGGTTAGCAAATCATTTGGAGTAGAAACAGAAATCCTAGGTGAATTCAAGGAAATCAATAAGCGCCATTTTGTAGCAGGCTTTAGAAGAAATATCTCCATGGGCATGTTCTTTCCTTTCGTTGATCTCTTATCAGCAATTGGCACAGTGGCTATCTTAGGGGTTGGGGGTCAAGGAGCAATTTTAGAGCTGGGTTTCATGACTCCAGGAATTCTATACGTGTTTCTAACTTATCTCACTCGATTTTTCTTTCCCATCACTCAACTTGTCAACTTCTACTCACAATTGCAAGCTGGATTTGCTGGATATGAGCGTATACTTCAAGTTATTGATACAAAACCTGAAGTAAAAGATCTTGGTGATGTTGAGGTTAACCAGATTAAGGGTAAGATTGAGTTTAGAAATGTTAACTTTGAATATGTTTCTGATGCTCCAGTTCTAAGAAACTTCTCTTTAACAGTTCACCCAGGAGAAAAATTAGCTATTGTTGGTCATACAGGGGCAGGAAAAACTTCAATCATTTCATTGTTGGCTCGTTTTTATGAGTTTCAAGGAGGGAAGATCTTGGTTGACGATATCAATATTCGGGATATTAAACTCAAATCCTATCGTAAGCATCTTGGAATTGTTCTACAAACTCCATTCTTATTTAATGGTACTATTGAAGAGAATATTACATATGGACGGAAAGATGCAAGTGAAGAAGATCTTCAGCGAGCTCTAAAGATTTCCAGGGTGTATGAGATCTTAGAATATTTAAAAGATGGGCTTCAAACACAAGTTGGTGAAGGTGGATGCCTTTTGAGTACTGGTCAAAGACAACTCGTGAGTTTTGCTCGTGCCCTTCTCGCAGATCCAAGAATTCTCATATTAGATGAAGCCACATCCTCGGTAGACGCATATACCGAAAGTATGATTCAAGAGTCATTAGAAGAACTAATGAGAGGACGAACTTCAATAGTTATTGCTCATCGGTTAAGTACAGTCAAAAATGCTGATCGAATCATTGTGCTTGATCAGGGGAAGATTATCGAAGAAGGAACCCATGATGGTTTGTTAATGCAAGGAGGGGAATATGCTAATTTATATAACACGTATTTCAAACATCAAGAAGTAGCTTGGACTCTTGATGATACCACCCCCCAATTAGCTATCAGTACAACTCCTTCACCTTGAATAGGAATAAGAAAATGGAGATTCTAGGATTAAATCCCTAGAACTCTTCCAATGGTGATTTAGTTTCCTTCTTGGTTGTTGTTTCCTTAATTTTTTTCAGTATCTGATACTCTTTTTGTACTTCTTCAAATTGGTTGGCTGATAATTTCCCACTCATAAAATTAGTCCAATAACCATACAAAGAATCGTTTTTTTCATGAATTTACAATTCAAAAACTTGTTCATGATTATCACCTAGAGAATAAATTTTTATCCAGAATTAATAAGCTATCTTTTTACTTTTAGTGCTATACTGATTCTTAGGGTACCATTATAATTCATATCACTGGTGATATTTATGGATTACAAAATTGACGAAAATTTAATGAGCTGTCTTCAGATTCCAGGTCAATCAGGGTTTGAGACACCTATTCGGAAATTTCTTTGGGGGCAGTTAAAGAATTATGGCGTGTTATCACGAGATAATTTAGGTTCAATTATCTGTAAGATGAAAGGAACAAGGCCTGAAGGGGTTAATTGGTTTATTTCAGCCCATATGGACACATGTGGATTCTTAGTTCATAGTATAAATGGATCTGGCCAAATCAAATGTGTGAATTTTGGATATCAAAGTACTGACGCCTGTCACCTTCAACCTGTGGCCATATCAACTAGTAGGGGGGCTGTTCATGGCGTAATGTATGCTAAAAGGGAAGAAAAAGACAAATCAACTTTTACAATCGACATTGGGGTACGTTCTCCTAAAGAAGCTAAAGATTTAGGGATTGTAGCTGGTGATCCAGTTCATTTTACAACAAATCCATTCCTTATAGGTAATCCAACAAAGAAGATTATCTGTTCTCCAAGGTTAGATAATCGAATGGGAATATTTGAGCTTCTTCTATTGGCAGAACAACTCAATAGAAGCCCTCCTCCTACTGGTGATGTTTATTTAGTCGCAACTGTCGAAGAAGAAGCTGGTGCCCGTGGTGCCAAAACTGCCACTAGTATGGTTCAACCTGATTTGGCAATAGTGTTAGATGTAACCTATGACGAGTACCCCGTTGCAATGGGGCAAGGACCAGTAATTACTCTAGCGGATAAATCTGTACTCTTACCTCCAAATGTTCGGGACTTTCTTCTGGGACTAGCTAGTAAACATCAAATACTAGTTCAGACTGAAGTATGGAACATTGGAGTAACTGATGCGATAAATGTGAGAACATTTAGCCATGGAGTCCCAACAATTCCCGCTCTCACTGCCACTAAGAATAATCACACCCCAATTGAGATTGGATGCATCGATGATTGTTATTCCACAGTAAAATTTTGTCAAATGATCCTAGAAAATAGTGAGCAAGTGCTCGCTGTTTTTCAGGAGTAAAAGACTAAAATTATCATTTCAGATCAACTACTCCATTTTTGAGCTGTTCAAGAGCTTCCAGTTGTTTTTCAATTTTTTCAACATATTTTTTAAATTGAGGAATATCTGATTTTTCTACAATTTCAGTTTCGAGAAAACGATTGATATTTAAGAGGATCTCCTCAAAGGCCCCTCGAGTCTTAATTAACAATGATAAAAGGGAATTTATGACTTTCTTATCTTGTTCTTCTACCTGACTTGAATCTATCTCTGATTTTAATTGGTTAACATTTTCTAATCCCTTTTCAAATTGAGGATCGAAGGCTTTTTTTAGTTTTGAAATAGTCCATGGTTCATTCTGCCAATAATAACACTTATATGATTCAGGATCTGTATACCCTATTTTTTTTGCCAATTTTACGGATAATGGATTTGCAGCATCCCAATGTGGTTCAATCCCCTTTTTTAAAAGATATTCAATCAGTTTGGCACTTATTAATGTTGCAAACCCTCTTCCGCGGTAATCTGTGTGGGTTGCGATGTCCATTTCAATGCTTTGAGTAATTGGTATAGATGCCTTAAATCCCATTACTAAGGAAACTATTTTTTCACCTTCTTGAATACAGAATCCTACTCCTTCCTCGACAAATTTCTCGGGGCTTCCAAAATAGTTTATCACTCCTACCCAATGTTCAGAAAAATTTTGACTCAAGATTTGTTTTGCTGCTTCTACATCAACCCTTTTCATCTGGAATTCTTCAGGTAACGAATTTAATAATTTTCTAATACTCTGTAATGATAAGTTCTTAGCAGAGAGCTCTGTACGGGGAAAATATCCAAAGTAAGGCCATTGGGTTTTAAGACTTAATTCCCATTCTTGGGAAGGTACGTAGATAAATGCTTTTTCTGGAATTTTCACTAAAAATTCTTTGAGATTCTCAGCTTTGCTATTTCCTGCTAAATAACAGGCCCATTGCTGACACAGAAACATTATTACATCTGGATTTTCTAAATTATCGACAAAACCTTTCACATTAGACCACGCTAAATTTTGAGCGAGTGGGTTTTTGAATTTATGTCCTTCAAAATAAGGCCAAAAATCCATTAATTGTTGCTGTGGTATTTGTTGGATCATTTCTGACCGCTCATTCTTATTTTTAATTACTAGAATAGGGTAGATAGAAGCTAGAGGAGGATTTTAAGTTCTAAATTTAAGATTAAAACTGCTGTAAATATCTGATGTACCATATCCCCAAAGTTTCCCAAATTTGGGCTACATTTTCTCCTGTATATTCGTCAACAGGAATATATGTTATGCTTGTCAGGTACTTTTGATTTATTTCATTTGTAAAGTTTACTACCTCTTCATCAGATACGGACTCACGTGCATTTGGTCTGTCACTAATACTAATCCCCGAAATAACAATTGGAATCGCTTTTCCCATACCATTATACGACCAAATTTCGTCTAGCCATGAGGAAATATTCTGAAAACTCTCTAGATTTGTAACATCGAAAACAATAATCGCTCCCAACGCTCCATAATAATACCTACTTCTCTCCATTTTAAAATCTGGGTCTTCTGATAATTGCCAGACCTGAAAGTTAAACATATTCCCTCCTATATTCATCACCTTAAAAGCAAGATCAGCTACAGCTATAAACGTG
>CAZALJ010000082.1:0-7488 GCA_964485715.1 uncultured archaeon | reverse complement strand
ATATTTCGCTGAATCTATCTCTTTTCTTCATGTAAAAGTTATAATCTAGGTTCCTTGTTCTTTTCAAATAAAAAAACCTTTGCATTAGTGTTATCGAATTTTTTCCTGGAAAGGTATAATGATCAATTTAATCAAAAAATTATTCACTTTTTAAAAAAGAAGATATTCTCTATAAAAGGGTGGTTGGACGAGGGCCCTTGTCAAATAATAAGCGCTTATTCAGTTCAATCAATTCAACCCAAGATTGACAATAATCTGAAATGTCTGAATTGTATCTGTCTTTCAATTGATTAATAATTTGTAAGTATCTTAAAACCCATCCTTCCGATAATGTCAGTCCAATAGTCTGACGATGACACACAGGACATTTAGAGAGAGGGACGCGTCTAAAGGTTGTATTACATGTATTACAACGTACAGGTTGGAGAAAAAATCGAGTTAACGATGTAGTAATTTTTGGCAAGAAATCATTTTCCAAAATGTTATCAACAAACTCCCCTTCCTTTATTCCCCGAATACGACTGAGAACTCGTAATTCTGTTTCAATTTTGGAGACTATTTTACTTTCACGAAATTGATTCTCGAAATTATAACGAGAAATATTATCTATTGTATGGAACTTTGGCAAAGACGGAGTAAGATACGACATTTTGTAGGATAATAGTTCCTCTTTCAAAGGATTTTTATCTAAAGTTTGGTAAAATGAGAGATTCATCGTCACTTTATCATAATCGGCATAAACCGAGGTTTCTTTCCAATCATTAGAAAGATTGATGATGGAAGGCACATCCATTGTTCCTCCACGCAATGCAGGAATAAACTCCTTTGAAAAATTAAGTAGTACATCTAAGAGTAGCGTTATCGAGTCAATATCTCCATTACAATTTCGAGTTTTTAACAGATGCCAAAGCGGATGAGCATAAGCAACATTTGTATCTGTGTAACCGATAATTCTACCCATGACAGCAACCATTGAAAAAGGTGATAAACCCACAATTAGAGAACCAATGATGTCATTTAGAGAATTTATTCTATAGTAAGGAGATAGTCCATACAAAGATACTAATTCGTCATCAATGAACTTGGATACACTAACAAGTGATTTACTAGCTGTTTTGCTGATTATTACATCATAAGGGTAAATTTCAATCAACTGATCTTCCTTTACTAAGTCGTTTCCCAAAACATCATGATAATAACCTAATCTTAGGAGATCTTTGATAGAGACATGAATTTCTTTTGGAGTAAAGTGAGTTAGAGGCGCATTGGTTTGGTCAAAACGAGTTGTTCCATCCTTATAAACAAAAATATTGTGCTTTGCTCGTAATATACCTTTAATGATATTTTCTGGAATACGATTTCTACTGTTGAGATAAGAAACCCCTTTAATTTTCTTCAAGTCTAGAGAACCTGTTTTTTGGAATCCAGATTCCAATAGTTCTGCAATATCGACAGGTCTATTTCTGGCTGAAAATGCATATTGCCCACACTCCGCACACTTTTGTGTTTCGGAAATATGCCCCTTCTTACAAATAAATTGTTGATTAGTTTTTTGTTTACATTTTGGACAATAAGAAGTAAAGGTAGATTCCTCGCAATTTGTACAAAATCTTTCAGAAACCTGAACATCAACGATAGCTTTCTTCTGTGCTTTTAGAAGGTTTCTTTGAGGACCACCATGAGAACCAATAGGGAAAAGAATATTTGCTGGCGGGTTTACATGACGGGGTTCTGCTTTTTCCACTCGAATAATCTTTAATCCAATCCTTCGATGACATAATGATCTCACAGGAATTTTAGTTAGTAAATGAATCAATTTTTCTATTTCAATTGATGGTGAGGATTTTGATAGAATCTGAGTTATTTGTTCTTCTTTTCCTCTTAATGTTTGGGTAAATGGTTGAAATCTTTCCGTTCGAATACAATCATTGGAAATAATGAAGGGGGTGCCTAATTGTAGAAGAATATTCTTTAAATCATTATCATTGGGGAGTAGGTCGTTATTTGAGCCGTTAATCTTCTGAACCAATCTTATTAAATCACTAATAGCGATTTCATTCCAATTAAAAGAGTAATAAGGATGGATAGGCACATTCGTTATTTTACTCAGAGTAATAGCTGTTTCTGGCGATGGTCGATAACGTGTTGGTTCTTTCAACAAGTTTTCTAGCTCTATAGCTGTAATATTCAGGTTTGCTGCTAGATTTTCGAGTGATCTTATTTTTGAGAAAATGATACGATTTATCTCTTGACTCCACCATTCTTCAGTCCACGCAGATAATTCAACAGTTTCTGTTGCTGGAATATCATCAGGTGAGAGCAATATATCTCCCATTTCCCAGATTTGAGTCACTTGTTTCTCTAATTCTCGTATTCTCGTCAAAGATTCAATTCTTTCACTGGAACCGTCTTTTAATTTAACTAAAGGACCTGTTAGGGTAGAAACTGGAAATACAGTTAGAGACCGATTCATAAAGTCTATTCTAATATTTGTGCCTGGGGAGAGCATTTCTGAAAGATACATCGTTGCAGGATGGATCCCTGCGGCACCTTGTCCAGTATTACGTGAGTAACCATACCTTAACCTAAAACCTCCAGGTTTTCTCGACTTTGAGAGCAAAGGCTGGGTTCCTCGTACTTCATTTGACCCAAACTCGTGTTTTTCCCGTCTTATCCCTTCGAAAGGGGGTTTGAGCCAATCCCATTCAGGAATCCCAGAAGTCAGTCGTTGATGAGCAATTGCATTTATACTTTCAATCATTCTTTCAAGAGCAACACACATTCCCATTCTAAGTTTGTTTGTAACATTGGGCAAGTTTCTGTATCTTTTTACTTCTATTCGTTCATACGCTTCCCCAGAGATCTCAACTCCAATGTTTTGAACAAGGAATTTGATTAAATCTTTTCGTAAATCTTGAACACGATCATTCATAATGAAATAGATCTCTAATTCCTCAATATATCTATCGATCAGCTCTGGGGAAGGATTATATCGGGTAAGGTGCAAAAGATGCCGAAGATAGTCTGCAATTAAGATGACTAGTCCAATAGTCTCTCCAGTAGTATATCGTATTGTGTTAGAAAAGTGAATGGTTAAGTGATTAGATTTAGATCCTATAGAGACTTTTGGAATGCTTTCTTGTGGGACAGAGATTAACCCTTGACTTATGATCACCAATGTACTGTGCAATGCTAATAATATTAAATCCTCACGGGATTTCTTAACAAACCTGCCATTGATAATTTGTTTGGCAATGTCTGCTGCTAAAAGGAGAGGATTTTCATGATGTGATAGATTTTGAGGAAGATATTCCTCTAATTTAGGGATATTTAAAATCTGAGCAATTTTCGCTTTTGAAGTAAATGTGAGTTTGGTCTCAATAGTTGTTTGAGGATCTAATTTACGGGATCTGGCTTTAGTTGCAAGGTGAATTTGTGTTTCAAGATTATTTTTCAAATTTTGAATGTATTTCTGAAACTGTTTTTCTATCATTTCCTCTCACGAAAGAATATGAACTCCATTCATTAAGGTAACGTTAAGAACTCCAAGATTATTCAGATTAGATACACCATCAAAGTAATAGATGCCAGTACGATCTGAGTTAACGGAGGGAATAATACGAGTACTGTCATTGAAAATATAGATTGATGCAGCTTCAATATAATCAGACTGATATCCTTTCGACTGCTGAATGATAACACTATTACCTTGAATTTCAGCTTGGCCGATAAATGTAATGGAAAAAGATTCATCAATGGTTATTTTGGTTGACACAGCACTTATTTTAAGGTTGAATTCTGCATAAATCTTGCTAGCATAAATAGTCCCTGCAAGACCAGAAACGTTCATATAGGGGGGCTTTTTTGCTGAAAGGCTGAAGCTGTTGGTGTTGAATTGGAATTCGGCTTTTACTCCCCTTACAGAGTTAAGTATTTCCATCTTCGTCAAGAAATCCTCGATTTTAGTGATAGCTGTATTAATAGTCATTGTAGTTCCATTTTTTGTGTATTCAGCTAGAATCAGTTCCATATAATGCTGGAGTTCACGTTTTGAATCTAAGTATGGCTCCCGTATTGTTTCACGGTCAAATTCAAATCTTTCAGCTCCAAGATTCATTAGAGTAGCTGTCATCGTAACAATATACACAGCAATTAACATTGTTGCCAAGATAAACATTTGTCCTCTGTGATTTTTCTTGTGTATGAATCCTAGAAACCTCATCTAGAATTTCTCCCATAAGTATAACTGTATAAGATACTGTGAGAAATATTGACCAAAAGTCGCTGAAGTAAAGGATCCCAAGTGGTAGTTTGCAACAATCCCCTCTCCTCCTTGTTGTAGCGCTGCAACATCTGCTGGAGAGCCAATAAGGCTAGTATAGTCGGGATTTATCGTTCCGTTTATGATTTCGTGAGCAATTAAAGCATAATCTATATTATTAGAGATTATACTGGAAATGTAGTCATCTAGTAAGCTTTGGTATAAAGAAAATTCTGATGTATATTTTGTGTCACCAAAAAGATAAACAACAGGTCGTAACAGCCCTGCCTCATCTGCAGTTGTAAGAATATCTGTTGCCGATTGATCTAAGCTTGTAAGATCTGAATAAGGCGATATTGTCTGGCTAGTTGCACTAATCAAGAGAAAAGCAAGAACCAATATTAAAGCTACGGAAACCAGTGTTTCAGCGATTTGAAGTTGCCCCCTATGGACACGATTCCAATTTTTTTGCATTATTCTATTCGCTCCATAAGGTTATTTGGCATCTCATCAAAGTACCTCTTACGACAATTGGATATGCTTTGGATAACATCGATTTTACTCTCTCACCAGGGGTAAGCTCTCCAAATACCTGATAAAATATCCCACTGTTCTGATCACGATCTAGAATTGCAGGATATGAGGTTATCACAACTTCGTATTCATTATTTGTTCTAGCTATACTGAAAATGGCAACCAATCCTTCATTAGGAATAGAAATGATCTCGTTCCCTTCGGAAGCGGTAGCTAGGTTTATTGTTTGATTAGAATAGCCTGATGTGCTATTTTGATATATAATCGAGAAAAAATGTGAATCAGGTGTTACCGCCAGAATATCTGTTACCATTAGACTAGAAGAGTTGATACCACCCCCCCAAATGGCATTATTTGAAGAGATACCGATGATGACATTTTCAGAAGTAGGATCAGGGTATCCCCAATTCATACCCCAGAGGGGACCTTTTTTGACAATAATAAATGCAATATGTTCGTCCCCTGGGTATTGGAAGGGATCTGACAGCTGGAGGGAAGTATGTCCACTTGAATCTGTCAATGTCGCTCCTTCTGAAATCACATCTCCATTAGTTAGATCAATGGTAAAGAAATTAACCTGTACATTAGAAATGGGAGAATCATAAGCATTTGTAACATTGACTTGAGCAATATCAGACGCTGAAACCTTAATTTCTGCTTTTAACAAAGGGTAAAATCCCAATTGAAACTCATATCCCCTTTTCAGGTTGATTGTCTCTTTTAATGAATTATAATCATACATTTCAAATCCTGATACTAATGATATTGGGATTGAGGTGCCAGTGACGAGTCGGGCAATCTTTGCTGCGTCTAAAGTCAGAGTCATCGGAGAATTAGAATCAGCAAGACCAAATGTCGTTGGAAGATCCTGTAGATACCCCCAGTCAGCCTCTCCTTCCTCTAGAAGTAATTGTTGTCCAAAGATATCTAATTCTTCATAAGTTAAGGCTCTAATCGTACCAGAAATACCATATTGGACATTAATGACAATGATAATCAATTGTGATAACATGAGTAAGAAGAGAAAAAGACTCACTATAAAATCGACAGCCCGAATTTGTCCGCTCCGTCGCTTTTTAAGTCTTGAAAAACACATTTTATCGCACAATCATCTTTGTATTAATTAATATTTAAGCATGCTAGGACAAGACATCCTCGCTTGAAGAACCAACATTGGCTACTTCGAGCTGGACAATAATTTCTTGGATACGATCTTTTAACTCAAGCATTGTTGTTTCTAATTCTGTTAATTGAAGGCCTTTTTCTAGAAGAGAGGTAGCTTGAGTTATCAATTCGTCAGCTTTTTGAGTTTTTTCACTTTTTAATGTTGAAGTCAATTCTGTTAAATTACTAAGCTTGTTCATTATTTCTGAGATGTTCCCTTCAATTTCCGAGATTCTATTCTCAAGAGGAGCTAAGTCAACTTTGATAGAACCGGCTTGAGGAGTGGATGTAGAAGGAAAAGATGTAGTTTTGGGAGCTGGTCCTCCTGCACCCATACCCTGAACCATCAGAAACTCCATGTTGGTAAGTTTATCTTCTAGAGCTGATACTTTTTCTAATAATTCTGTTAACATTTTTTCTTCTTTTCCCATGAATAATAACCTCTGATTACCACTATAGAAATATTGAAAGTAATCTTGTGATAATATCTGTTATTGTGATTTTAAAGATTAAATAACAAATAAACAAAAGGATACAAGAATATCTTAGCCCAAGTTTCGCATTACCTTGGCCCATCTTACCTGCTATAAGACCTGCAAATATTGCTTCAATAACCATTAAGTGAAAGAAGATCAATTGTAATCCTGCAACATTAAATGGTAACCCTGCTGTTGGGTCTTGCCCTTCTGCAACAGCATCGACCACCTGTATGGCTAATTGTTGAAAAAAGGATGTGAGAAGAATAATCATCACTAGAGAAAAAACAATAAAGGAAGCGAAGATGATCCACGTAAATGGTTTCATGGCTGCAAGACGTTCCCGTTTTAACCCAAGGATTTCTGATACATGCTGATGCGCAGATTCGAAAACATCCTCAATGGCTCCTCCCGAGCGTTCTGCTTCTAAAATTAATAGTGATGTTCTTTTCATTAGAGGAGTATCTGCTGTTTCTGTAAGACTTTGTAGTGATTTACTAAAAGTAATTCCCCAACTGATCTTGGCTGCCATTTTTTTTAATTCAGGAGTAAGAGCTCCGTAGTTATGCTTGCTTGCTGACAGAATTGCTCTTGGTAAGGGAAGACCGGTCTTCTGGGCATCAGAAACTTCACGAAGTAAGGAGGGAATGTTGTCATCAATGTTATCACGCCATTTTTGGTCGGAGTGATAAGCCCAAGCTGGGATGAAAATCAGGGCAAAAGCTACTACGACTGTTATGTCTATAATGTCAATAAGACCCATAACTGTATCTGTGAAAACGTCACTAACAGAATAAAGAAAAGGATGATCTTCACCCTCTTCCAGAGGTGGATCCGAGGGAGAAGGAGTAGTTACTGGAAAAATATGATCGAGAACAGGAATATAAAAGACTGATGCAACTCCTGAAGCAATTATGAAGAGAAATACTGAAAATATCCAGATATGTTGTTCACGTTTTGGTGTTAACTTTCCCACAAGTTTGAACCTCCATGATTGTTAAATCTCTCGCGAAATAGTAGAGACCAATAAAATCATTACAACTAGCAAGATAG
>CAZALJ010000081.1:0-7521 GCA_964485715.1 uncultured archaeon | reverse complement strand
CTTTGGCATCCTACTGCTCGCTACCATTCAAATTATCAGAACCAGGAAGAAGAAGCAGAACTAACCCCTCTCCCCTCTCGGTGTCTTTGGTGCGTTGTTAGGTTGTGGTTTAGTTTATCAAATTCGTAGAAGAAAGAAGAAGAATGATTAATTTCGCAGATTTCACACCTGTTTAATTACTCTTCTTTCTTCTTTTTTTTCCATCCTTTCTCTATTGAATGAAGGCTATTTTTGTTTTTTTACCAAATTAACAGTGATTTAAAAAGAAACTTATGTAAAATCACTACAATTCCAAAGATAAGAAAGTTGGATAAAATTAGGGGAATTATAATTTTTTTATTTAGTTAATTATTTTTGTCCCATTTATCACGCTCAGAGAGTGAATTGAGGACTCCCTTCTTGTAACAATGTGTTTTACTTTAATTTCTCCTCTTGACCGAAATCACGATATAAAGAAAATTCTTTAAGAATTTCCTTATCTCTTGATGTTCTTTTGTTTGCCACAAATCGAGCGAGGACTTCACCAATACCAGGCCCAATCATGTACCCTTGACCGCACATTCCTACTGCATTGATATACCCATTTATTTCTTTTATTGAGCCTACAATTGGATTACCATCAGGTGTCATAGGATACAATCCGCGCCATGTTCGTCGAACTTTGATGTTCTTAAGCCTTGGAAGTAAATCAATCATTCTCTTCGCAATTTGTGGGAGAAAAACACTTGTTTCACGTCTATCTATTCCGACAATAGGGGGATGAGGTGTAAGACAAAAAAGAACTTTTCCTTGTTCATTCTGATAGAAATAATAGTTTTTAGATCCTTTTGATGGTCGGATGTCTACAATCATTGGTGAAAAGAATCGCTTAACTGGTTCTGTAATACCTGCTTCATGTGAATCAGGTGTTACTGGAACAAAACATCCAACCATTTGAGCAATGTCTTTTGCAAAAGCCCCTGCAGCATTAATAATACATCGTGACTGATACGTCTTATGTAGTGTTTTAACGGCAACAACTTGTTTATCATTGACTTGAATATCTATTACTTTCTCGTTGAACTTAAACTTCACCCCTAGGTTCTGTGCCTGTCGGTAAAAAGCGTTTATAGCTAGTAATGGTGAAGCACTGCCATCTTCTGGTGAAAAAGTACCTCCCTGAAGTCCATCCTCATTAATTCCTGGGACTATTTCTTTCAGCTCCTCGGAATCAACATAGTCAATATTCAAACCATATTGTTTCTGAAGCTTAACAGAGTCTTTTAATAACTGTTCATGAGCTGCATCATAAGCCACAAAGGAGTAGCCTCCTTGTATCCACTCAATATCATCTCCAAATTTCTTTTTCCAAGTTGAAAAAATCTCTATTGAGCGTTGACAAACCCAAATCTTTCCTCTTTGTGAGTGAGTTGCTCTTATTCCCCCAATCGCATGTTTATTATCACCACAACCTACTGAGGGATTATTATCAAGCACTAGTGTATTTAAATCCTCATTCCCCATCGCTAAAGCCGTTGGAACACCTATACTACCCGCACCAATGATAACGCAATCATATTCGGTCATCTATTTGTTCACTTCCTTGATATTAGCGAAAATACCTAGTGGAACCTCAACAAACAACGGTCTTTGTGTACCCTGTGTAATTTGATCAGGAGAAATTCCTTCCTCATGGAAGATCCGATTTATTAAAGGTGGACACGATTTTCCACCACAAGCACCCATTTGAACACGAGTGAGTGCTTTCAATTGGTTGACATCTGTTACCCCTTGTCGAATCCATTTTCGTATCTCTCCTGCCGTCACACGCTCGCAGCGACATACAATTGCCTCATCTGGCAATGGTGGTTTGTGGTAGATCGCTATGGGTTCACTAATCTCGTTAGCTTGGACTTTGATTCCAATTGCATATTTAGCAATTTTTATGGGTAACTTAAAAGTAATTAATTGAGTTCGTGGAAATTCTTTAAGTTTCCTGATTCGTTCAATAAAAAATTCACCCAATTCACCCTCATTACTCATCACCATAACCCTCTCCCCCTTTTTCAAACTTTCTTTAACAAATTCATGAGGTAAAGTCACAAAGGGATTCTCTTTATCTTTTCTATAATCTATTAGTGAAACTGCGAGCCCTGGGCAAACAGCAACACATCTTCCACATCCTGTACATACTTTTTCTCCTTTAAAAAAGGGTAAATTAGTTATCAGATCATTTTCTGTTTCAATTTGATGCTGAGGACAGATCGTTGTGCAAGGATTGCAGGGTATTTCTTGGTCACAGTGAAAAATTGGGAAGATTCCCTCTTCCTGTATTGGTATTCCCCTAGTCTTAGGTTTTGGTGGAAGAGCTTTCATAATCTGTGCTTTTTCTTCAAGTTCTTTGATCATTTCTTCTGTTTCTATTCCAAATGAATGAAGAATCTTTACTGCTTCAATTCGCCCTGTAAATATTGCTGCAGACGCTTCTGCTATTTCTTGAGCATCTCCCGCCACCCAACTGTCCATTCCAAATTCTATAGCCTTGTTATAGAACTCATTAACAGGATCCAACCCAACTGCAATCAAGATGGTGTCACACAAAAAAGATTTCTCTGTACCAGGAATAACATTCCAATCAGAATCCAATTGGCTAATTGTAATTGACTCTACTTTTTCATCACCATTAGCAGAGAGAATTGTGTGTCTCGTGTAAATGGGAACGCCCAAACGACGAAGTTTGTCTTCATGAACTCTATAACCACCACATTGAGGTAAGGCTTCGACTAATCCTACAACATCAATTCCAGCCTGCAAAGCATGGTAACCAGCAATTAACCCGACGTTACCTCCTCCAACAATAAAAATGTTGTCAGCAGACTTGACTAAATCACGATTAATTAAAGTTTGAAATGCTCCAGCTCCATAAACTCCTGGTAAAGTATCACCTGGGAATACAAGCATTTTTTCTCGGGCGCCAGTAGCAATAAGAAGTTTCTGTGGTTTAACCAACACATACTCCTTCTCTTTCAAAATTCCTACGACTCTATCACTAAAAACTGCAATCACGGTGCTCGATAACCAGATCTCTACATTTGAAAGTGATCTCACTGCTTCACCTAGGATCTCAGCAATCTCAATGCCCCTCTTTCCTGCATAAACATCTTGAGTAGAACCAAAGAATTTGTGAGTTTGAAGGACTAGTTTCCCCCCCATACGATCCTTATCATCAACTAGGATGACATTAAGACCTTTTTCACCGAGAATTTTTGTTGCTGATAGACCTGCAGGTCCTGCGCCAATCACTAAAATATCAGTTTCAACGAGAGGAATCTCTCCAAGTGTATTTGGGGAATCATCTGCAACTAGTTCAGGTAAACCATGACAGCTGTGTATAATCATCCCTTCTTCTAGCGGAGTCATACAAGCTTTCACAGGTTTTCCATTAACAAGTACTGTGCATTGCGCACATTGGTTGTTGGCGCAAAAAATGCCTTGGGGGCTACTATCCTTAGGATGATATCCAAAAACCTTAATACCATTCATAAATAACGCTGATGAAATAACCATCCCCTCTATTCCCCTCATAAGTTTCCCATCCCAAGAGAATTTTACCTCCTTCAGTTCAGGAATAGGAAGAATGGGATGTTCAGTAATTCGGTTAGACATTTAATTTCCTCATTTTACACTTATTTTATTAACGAAAAAGGGGAATAAATTACCTATCACCATTTTTTAGGTATCTATGATTAAGGAGGCATTTGGGAGTTTATTATGAGATTCTAATATAAAAATAATCCGTTTCTGAAACAAAAATTTCCTGGGTTATCATATTTTTGTTTTTTTGGTTTTTACTAACTGAGTAATAGTACCAAGACAATTTCTTTTTAACAACATTTTTGAAATAAAACCGAAAACTTATTGGTAGAAATTCGAAATGTTTTCGATAGGTGAATGGAAATCTTCGAAAAACATGAATTTCTATCAATTTTATATTAAAATGCGTATTTTGATTGTCTTACTCATTTGTATATAGGCAAGAAGGATTTTGTATCAAAACAAATCAGTATTTAAGAGTAAAAAATTAGTCTCAGGGATTTATCTTTTATTTTAAGGTGAAAAATAGCTCCAAGAGTATGAAATCTCTATATAAGAGTATAAAACAACGATAAGGTTTTATCTTTAATGATTCTTGCAAAAAAAATGAAATTGATTTTTATGATGATCTCTATAAAACAGTAAATCACATTTCAGGCGATGGACGTGAAAACTGACAAAGATCTGCAACAATTTCTGGAAAAAATCATGGCCTATGCTAATAAAACTGGGATCGCATTTATCACTGGAAATATCTATGGTGGATTAGCTGGTTTTTGGGATTACGGCCCTATTGGAGTGGAAATAAAAAATAGAATTAAAGATGCATGGTGGACTGATTTTGTCCGCAACCGCGATGATATTGTTGGTTATGAGGGAGCAATAATTACTCATCCTAAGGTATGGGAAGCATCAGGTCATTTAAAAAGTTTTAATGACCCATTAATCTTTTGTCAGGGAAAGTGTAAGAAAAAACATAGATTAGATCATTTAGTAGAAGATAAACTGGGTGTTCGTACGGAAGATTTAGGGATTGATAAACTAGGCGACATCATTAAGGATAAAAAACTTAATTGTCCTGAATGTGGAGGAACTCTAGGTGATCCTGTCACGTTTAATCTCATGTTTAACACCCACATTGGCCCAGTACAAAATTCATCTTCTATTGCTTATTTACGACCAGAAAACGCTCAACTTATCTTTTCAGGATTCAGAAATGTGATTGATTCAACACGAGTAAAAATGCCATTCGGAATAGCACATACTGGAATTGTTTTTAGAAATGAAATCTCCCCTCGTAATTTCCTTTTTCGAGTAAGAGAATATGAACTTATGGAGTTTGAATACTTTACAAATCCAGAAAAAACGAATGATTGCCCAAGTTTCGATGAAATAATTGATTATGAGATTAATATCTATTCTCGAAAGGAACAAAGTCAGCATTTTGAAGAAGACTATCGAAGGATGACTGTAAGGGAAACCTGGGAGAAAAAAATTTTTAAGAATAAATGGCTGGCTTACTGGCTTGTGATTTTCGTCCAATGGTTTTCAGAAAACCTCGGAATCCGGAGGGAAAGACTAAGATTACGGCAGCATATGGAAACTGAATTGAGTCATTATGCTCTCGACACCTGGGACTTAGAATATAAGTATCCTTTTGGTTGGAAGGAATTAATGGGATGTGCGAATCGGACTCAATTTGATTTAACCCAACATCAAGAATATTCTAAATCAAAAATGCAATTTATGGAAGAAACAGAAAAAGGAGTTGTTAGATATGTTCCTTATGTTGTTGCTGAACCTTCAGTGGGTTTAGGTCGGATCTTGCTTACAATCATTACTGAAGGGTATAAGGAGGAAATTGTTGAGGGGCGAAAACGCGTCGTTTTGAAAATTCATCCACGGTTAGCACCTTATGATGTCGCAGTCTTTCCATTGCAGAAAGAAGAGGAAATTTTCGCTAAAGCACAAGAAATTTTTAAGAAACTCCGATCAGAGGGATTTATTGTTTATTATGATGATAGTGGTTCAATTGGAAAACGGTATAGACGACATGACGAAATCGGAACACCATTCTGTGTTACAATCGACTATGAAACACTAGATGATGAACAGATTACAATAAGAAATAGAGATACGATGGAACAAGTGAGAATTCCAATAGAAAATCTCCTTGAAGAATTGCAATATCGAAAGAGAGATTTTCAAATAAAGTGATAATTCTTTAGAGGGACTAAAATTAAATCGTGTGACTTATAAATATTGCAGGAGAACTTATTAAAGAGCACAACTATTCTTTGAAGGATGTCTAAACGGGTGAGTTCCTCAAATGATTTGAAGTCATCATTTTTTGGAATAACCATTAAAGATATTGATGAGGCCAATTTAATAGCTCTAGGGGTTCCTTGGGATGCTTCTTCTTCCTATAGGAAAGGTTGTGCAAAAGCTCCTAAAAAAATTCGTCAAGCAACGTCAGGAGAATTATATAATCCTTACACTGAAGCTAGCATTAATATTGAAGATAAATGGCAAATATTTGACGCTGGAGATGTTGAAATCTTAAATGCTGATGCTAGCACTACGCGAAAAGATGTTTTAGCCACTATAAAACGAAATTATAATATGAAGGAGAACCTAAGGTTCCTATTTCTCGGGGGAGATCATCTAATAACATACTTCTCCTTCTATTCTCTTTTTGAAATAGGATTATTTCAAGAAAATAGAGTCGGAATTATCTACTTTGATGCCCACCCTGATTTATATTATCAATATAAGGGAAACATGTATTCCCACGCTTGTGTTTTAAGACGTATTATTGATCAAACAAAGATTAATCCAAAAAATATAATTCAAGTTGGAATTCGGGCTAGTACCCATGAACAGGAAAAATTCGCAAAGAATGCAGGAATAACAACAATTACGATGAATGAATTTCAAAGAAAGGGGGCAGCAGCGACTGCATACCTAATTGAGAAGAAGTTTGTGCGAACAGTTGATCAAATCTATTTATCAATTGACCTAGACATCTTAGATCCCGCGTTTGCGCCTGGTTTAGGAAACCCTGAACCTGGGGGATTAACAACGCGTGAAACAATTGATTTGATTCAGAAGCTTTCACGGCTGCCTATTTTTGCCTTTGATATTGTAGAACTTTGCCCAACTTACGACCAATCAAATGTAACAGCTTTTGCTGCAGCCAAGATTATCAAAGAAACTCTTGGAATAATGAATTAAAGTATTGGTTGGTAATACATCAACGTCAACTGGGGGACGCCTAGCAAATGATCTTTTGTGACAAATTTTAGTCTTTTTAGTGGATACTTATGAATGTAGTATGGTAATAGATAAAAAGATAAATTAACTATTGTAAATTGGGTATATAATGGCGGATTAATTGAGGCGGAACTTTCTTGAAGGTCTATTTTGACAACAATGCTTCAACAAGGGTTGATTCAGCGGTAATTGAGGCCATGATGCCTTATTTCACAGAGATAATAAGTCCACCTAGTTCTGATTACGGTCATTCTTTCGGAGTCGAAGCAAAACAAGCTCTCGATTCAGCACGAGAAACCATTGCTGCAAAAATTAATGTTAATCCTTCTGAAATTGTGTTCACTTCAGGTCAAGCAGAATCGAACAATTTTGCATTAAAAGGTATTGCATTAGCCAACATGGGTAAGGAAAAAAGAACTTTCATTGCTTCAAGTGTGTCTCATTCCACAGTGTTGGATAGTTTATCAGCATTAAAAAAACTTGGTTTCATCATCAAATTAGTAAGAGTCGATTCAGAGGGATTCATCGAACGTGATCATCTACGAGAACTTCTCAGTGATAGTACTAACCCCCCTCTTTTAGTTTCAGTTCCTCATGGTAACGTTGAGATTGGTACTGTTGAAGATATTGAAGATATTGCCTCCATTTGTCATGAATATAATGTTCCACTTCATA
>CAZALJ010000080.1:0-7527 GCA_964485715.1 uncultured archaeon | reverse complement strand
TATTTGATCTCGTGTTCTTCGGATTTTTTTTGGTTTTGGATAGAATTTTCGAGAAACTCGAGGGCGGTGTTGGGGAATCTCCATACGCTTACCGCACTTAGGACAATACCAACTCCCAGAGATCGGGGGCTCTCTAGGATTATACCCACAATTTGCACACCGAAATGTCTTTTGTGCCATGGTATTGTTTCCTCTAGTTTTTCTCGCTAAAGTTCTATTCTTTGATAGAATAAAGATTTTTCAATAGAAATTTCTTAATTTTAAATAGATACTTAATATTTTTTAACCTTTTTTCTTCCTTTTTATAGTGAATCATAGTCATCTATTAAAAACCGCTTCCTTACGAATCCTCTAAACCAGTTATTTGTCATGTGCATGGTAAAAATTATCAATGTTGTACCATTCTTATAGAGATGATAGATAATGCCACGTGTGACTAGAACTTGTTACCACACCATAAATACGAACAGGAGGTAGAAAGTGACAGTAATTTGCAATGATAACCTTTAACCAGTGTAACGAGGTAAAATTGTTGTACATCTTTCCTTTAAACCTACAGATCAACGTTTCGATGACCTTTAGAATCTGAAATCACACGAAAGTATTTAAGGTGCTAGGTGGACATTCACAGCGAAAATTCTCAAATGTTTGCTTATTAATCATTCAAACTATATTTTCCTTGTTAATTAAACAAAAAATGGAAGAACAGTCATCAATCATCTATTAAGTTAAGAAATTGGACTTTTGGAGATTTTCATAATATTCTGCAAGAAATTAGGGTGAGACTATTGCTCAGGAGAAAGAAACAACATTGGTTTTCGAAAGCTCAAACGGCAGATCGTCCACTTTTATTTCGTGAAATGGCTCCAAAAGAAAATCCAAGCGTTATTGCCACCTTTTTGCGCTCAAAAATCGGTGCAAATGAACTTAATGGTTTTGTTAGTTTTGATGATGAAAAATATATTCCTACAACGTTTCTTCAACAGCTAATATCTCGTGAATTAGCAACAAAAGGTTATTTAGACATATGTGATCTTATTGACGTAGCTGATTTACCTGGTGAGCTATTAGAACACCAAGTTTCTATGAGAGTACAGGAAATTGATGGTTTTTTTGATATTATACATCGTAAATTCTACACTCTTCAAGGCGCAAAAGGAGCAATTATACAAATATTGGGCACTACTACAGCAATCGACTTGAAATATCTCTTGAACCAACTCTATTGGACTGAAGAACATCTAGAAGGTATCCTAGAACTTATGGCTCAAGAAGATCAATTTATTGGTTATATAGATCCTATAAAACAACGAATTTATAATTTTACTACTTTAGACTTCTCTTCCCCTGTGAATGAGGAAAAAAATATCAATAAACTCGTACGTTTCATCAATACAAGTTTTCAACTGGAATCGGAAGTCTCTGTTAGACACATTAGTAAATTAACACGACTACCTGAAAAAGAATGTCTTGAACTTTTGAAAAGAAATCGAAATAATATCAACTTTGTATTTTCAGCTAATTTCGATTATCTTTATCCCACCATGGATATTCTAAACCAAGTTTTAAAGGATATATTTGTTTACCGAAATGTTCCCACTGGATTCTGGCTTCAGCGTCTCAATATAGATAGGAATGACTTTATTGATATGTTCAATATTTTGAACCAGAGTTTAATGGGAACTCTATCATCAGAAGAGTTTATATCTCCTTCTTTAAAAGAATGGTTTGAAAATGGAATTGAAATCGAGAACTTAGCATTAGCATTAAATCTAGATCCATTAAAACTCTTAGATCAAATTCATAAATTAGCAAAACTCCTCGGGTTACGCCTTATTGCTGGTGAAACCTCTGATCCCTTTTTAGTTAAAGGAGTAAAGCAGTTTGAAGTTTTTTGCCAAGTAGATACTTCTTCTTATTCTGATCCTCATCTTTATTTCGAATGTCAAAACTGTAGAAGAATTATGTGTTCAAATTGCCGTTCCACGGGAAGTAAACATGAATGTCCATTTTGTAGTAACATTTCAGCTTTTATTATCGATCTCCCCAGACATTGTACGCGGTGTAACGTAAATTACACTCATTCCTATAATTTGACAAGTACCGAAGAATGTTATTTCTGTAAAAAAGGTCCCTTGAAAGTAGGATGGACTGAAGACGAATTTATAACAATTAAAACATCTAAATTAGATCCAACTTTATCAGAATTCTTTGAACAGACAACTGAAAGTGATATTCCACTTAAACAAATTATTTCTTTCTTGAACCGCTCTGATAGTGAAACGATAGCATTATTAGAAAGCTACATCCTGCATGGAACTATTCAGGGTTGGATTAATATTCAAAAGATGAGGTTACAATTAGTAATAACCGAGGAAAAATTCCTTTGTAGCGTTTGTGAACTCCCCCGAACTGATCTTGGAGGTTATTTCTGTACATCTTGTAATGCAAAAACATGTGTAGATTGCTACAAGGAAATGAGCGAAGTAGGAATGATTTTTTGTCCAGAATGTGGTGGAAACTTAAAACAGTAAAACCGATAAGCACTAATTTCATTACATCTGAGCCTTAAGTTGAGCTAACTTTTTAGAATATTTATCTGTAAGCTCTTTGTACTTTTCCTCCGAAATTTTGCCGCTGAGAAACATTTCATCAGCTTGTTCAAGCATTTGTTCATATTTCTTCACTTTTTCGCCAAGAACTTCAAATCCTTTCCTTTCCTCGGCTAATTCCCGTTGTTGTTCTAGGACTTGTTTTTCGATCTCATACGATAAAAGCGCTTGATATTCATCAGGTACTTTAAACCCCCCGATATCCAATCCAACTAGTTCCAACCCCCAACGAGACGTCTCAGGTCCAAGTTCTGATCGGGTTTGAATTTCCAGACTTCTACGCTCCTTGAGCAACTCAGGTACCGTGTATAGTGACATCACATGCTTTACTGCAGCAATAATTGTCTGTTTAACCCAGTTCTTTAATTCATCCCCAGAATAATACTGTTTATGTGAAACAACGTTCATAATAAAATTTCGTGGATTGACTACCCTCATACGAGAAATGCCATAACAACCTACCATGATATTATCAGAGGAGTAAATACCAGGTGTTCCCCATTTGATGATAAATTCACGTTTGGTAACCCAAATAATTTCACTTCCAGGTCGTTTAGCGTTCTTATCTAGCTCATATATTCCACTTCCAGCAACTCCTACTAAAGACCCTGATTGCAGTAATATAGCATTTTCTGGATCTTTAACGACGAATCCATCATATTTTCGGAAACTATCAAAATCCTCTGATTTTAACCGATTAATTAACGAGCTCTCGGTCTCTGGGCCAAAATTTGAACTTAAAATTGCTTTTCCTTTAAATTTTTTTGTACCGATGTGCACAGTATCGCCTATTCTACGAAATAATCCACCAAACTTCTCTACTTCAGCCATAAGATTTCACCTACCAATCACTGTCGCCATATAATCCTGGAAAATAGTATTGATCTCCTGTATCAAGAGATGAAACTTTTCGAGCAATCTTTTGCTCAACTAGACTTTCAAGAACTCTAATTACACGCTGTTGATCCCATTTTGTCCCCAACACAACTTCCTCCAGAGTAACATACCCCTTATTAACCGCCAAATCAAAAACTTTCCTTGCATCGCTCCCAAGAGTGACAGGAACAAATTCTACTATCTTTACTCCTGATCGTTTTGAAATTCCTTCGATGAGAGACTGTTTTTCAAGTCGCTTACAGGCTTTTTCTAGATCTTTTGTAGAGAACTCCATATCTGGTGTTTGATTTTTTAAGCCCGTATAAAGATGCGCGAGTGAAATATAACCCCCAGAGCTTGCACGAAGACTTTTTCCAAATTCGAGAATCAAATCTGCAAGTGTTTCTTCAAATTTCTTTTTGCCAAATAGTTTGGGTTTTTTAGTAGCATCTAAAGCAGTTACAGTCAAAGCGAGACCTTCTTTACGGAGGAGCTCTCGCTCCAGCTGTTGAATACGAGCATCGTATTTTTTCTGTAAGTTTTTAATACCCTCCGTTGAAACAGGTGCTCCATCAGCTAATTTCTTTTGAACCTGAATAACTTCGTTCAATCTAGTTACATGTTCGCGAATCTCACGAAGTTCCTCTCGGATATCTAAACCTTCTTCACCAAAGTCGAGATCCTCCGCTAATCGTACAGATTGATCCGCGATTCGCTCACAGAGAATGGATGCAAGTAGTTGGGCTACTTTTATTTCACCACTCGATTTTAGAGATGATTTAGTTTGGTTAGGATGAAGAATGAAATCAGGAATGGTCTCACTCGTATATCGAATCTCTTCAAACTTTGAATAAATCTTAACTGTTATATCCGCTACACTTCGAGCGTTGATTGAAACACTACTATTTAACCGTGTCAAGGCATTACTAGCCTTTAAAAAATATTCTTTCACGAAAATAACCACCATTCTTAAGAAGATTTATGGATAAGTATTTATGTTCTTGTTTCAAGGAGTATTCTTTAAGCTATATGTATTAGGTTCGCTGTACTAAATTTTCTACTTATATTTACATTAGCACAGTTTTCTATCTTTTTAAAGCTTTATGTTAGGGCGTTTTCTGATGCGTCCTTTGGTTATTCAACCTTCCCTGACTGGAAATGTGTTGCCATCAAAGTTGTTATGACGAGTAGATCTGTTCTTCAAGATAAGTGTTTGTATTCCACAGTTTATCAGAAACATTCGGAGGACTACTTCTTTTACAGAGTAGATAAATCGTTAAAATAGTATATTTATTCATAAATTCTTATAACAATGTTTAATCACTATGTCATCTGTATGTACCATTCTAATTGCATTTCTCCCGTTTCTATTATTCTAATCAGGATATACAGAAGCCTGTAACTTAGTTCCATTATTACTTTTCAGCTTAAAAATAAATTCTGTCCAAGTTGAACTTGGTTAGCTATGAGAATATCACGATGTATGTTTAGAAGTTTTAGGAATCTTTTGAACCATTAAATAAGCTGCTTCGAAGTCACGATAATAATGGCGAATTTCTTTTAAGATTTCAAAACCTAATGATTTGTAGAGACATACTGCTGCTATATTTGAAATTCGAACTTCTAAAAAGAGTTCATTTACGCCTTCTTTGATCATAGCAGCCATAGATTCCTTTAATAATTCTGTTGCAAAACCTCTTCTTCGATATTTCGGTTTTATAGCGATGCTTACAGTATGACCCTTCTTTGCCCGATGAAAAATAGAATAATGACTTAATCCTCTCTCAATTCTAGCCATAGTATAGCCTATAAGCTCTCCGTCTATCTCACCAATTAGGAATGCGCAGGGTAATTCTGCATGGATTATACGAAAAAAACTTTCTGGATAGTTTTCAGGTAAAGTTTGTCTATTGATCTCCATAACTTGATCTAGATCTTTTAGTTCAAATTTTCGAATAATCATGGATGACAGATCAATCATAATAACCCACTTTGTTTGGCAAGTTCCTTCATTTTCCGCTTATAATCAGCATATTTATCATGAGGAGAAAATTTTGGTGGATATGCACTATGAAATCTATCCCCACACTCATCACATCTTTCCCTCGACTGATCGATAGTATAGCTACATTTACACTTTCTTAACAGTCGCATTCGTATCCCTAGAAGCAGTACTATAATTATTGCCTTTCAAAAGAACATTCAGCATCATAAGGAGAAAAGAATTTGGAAGCTTCATCCTGTACATCCTTCCAAATACCCTCTGCAGTTCTCCAATCCCCGCTTTCGATCACACAACGATAATCGGGAGGAGAAATGATTTGAATTTTGATCTTAGAACTCTTAAAATTTTTGTTAAAGGCTTTATTATAAGATTTGAAGAATTTTGTAAGAAGAACCACCCCATCAGATTCGTAACAGGTTATTGACATTAGTCCAGCTAGCAAAACTGTAGGAGGTCGAAGTTCTTTCACGGCTAACTGATGGATTTCCTGCGCTACTTCTTTAGGAATTCCGATTTCAGTAAGTACCTCCGTACCTCCTTCCCTTGCTTTAATTAATCCATCATAAATAGAACCAAAGTTTCCTAAAAGAGATTCCTCAACAGTATTAGCGGAAACTTCGACTTTCTCACAAGCAACAGTCACGATCCCCCGAGCACGGTTTTCCATTTTGAACTCATTAAGTTTCATTCTCTTTTGTGGCTCTGAAACTCGGCGAATGGACATGTCTATCTCACCACGCGCTACATCAACACGAAGTATTTTAGCCACTGCTCTTTGTCCTTCACGAATGTGACTACGAATATTCCGCACCCAAGTACGACTCAATTCTGAGATATGAACAAACCCTGCTTCTAACCCTAGCTTTTCGTAATCGAAAATTTCAAAATATGCTCCATGAGGCGTGAGTTTGGAGCACGTACCAATTACCAATTCACCTACTCTCGGAAAGCTCGTATCCATTCATTATCGCCTTTTTCTAATCTAAAACCTCTATTACTTCCCCATAGAGTTTTGCAATTCCTCCGCTAGGTTCTGCGAGCGTTTTTCCACAAACTCGACAAGTTACGAGTGTTGTGGCATGGGAAAAAACCTCCTGTACATTCCCACATTCACATGCAATTTTTAGAAAATGTGAACGAGGTTGAGGTATATACCGTTTTCTCATAATTTTTCACGTTAAGTAATTATTTTATTTTTCTACTTGTTTCTATTACTCTTGCCACACCTCTGGCAATTAGGGCTTTAGCGTTCTCTACGGGCAGCCGTACGACATCATGCTTTATTAATGGCCCATATTGCTTATTATCCAGTCCAACAAAGGCTTCGACATCATCAAGAATCCTAACTATCAAATTTGCTGGAGGAGTGGAAATATTAACTCTATTCTCTTCAATTTGATTTGTTTCTGCGTCCGAATCTTCCTGAAGATTTGTGATTGGGAAAATTTCCTGAGTATCTAAAATGTTTGGTTTCTCCATGCCAATCATTTCGATAGATTTCCGCAAATCTTTAATTAATCGTCGCTCACCCCATGTAAGTACCCCTGGGTCTACAATAGGAACATTATAAATCACCGAGTTTAGAATTTTTGTTAATCGCAGCTGCGCAAGATCCTTTCTGAGAAATTCCATTCTTTCGATGATTTCATCTGCTAGCTCTCCCCATTCTAGATTTTGTGACTGTTGATAAAGCTTGGCTAATTTCCCATCCATAGAGATATAGAAATCTGCTGGTATCTCTAGAAGTGACGGACTAGCCCTCTCTTCTAACCATAATTCATAAAGGCTTTTGTAATCCAAATGATCACCTCAGCTATTATTGAAAAACCAACTAATAAGGTATATCTTCTCCATGAGTGGAGCCACTGGTGGGATTCGAACCCACGACATCCTCCTTTCCGTTTCTCTCCCAACATTGGAAAGAAAAATACCAAGGAGGCGCTATAACCCGGTTACTCTATCTGGCAGATGCTACAAACCTAAGCCATCTAGCCGAAAACTAAGCCACAGTGGCTTTTTCAGAATGGCTTTTAT
>CAZALJ010000079.1:3763-7534 GCA_964485715.1 uncultured archaeon | reverse complement strand
GTTCGTATTAGTATGAAAGCAGGTAGAAAATTATTCCCTACGGTGACTGGGGCTACTATTGACGCCTATGATGCTCAAATACAAGCTATTGAGCATTTAAAGAAATCAACATTGATGTTTAATGTTGCTGTTATGCCAGAATTTTTCGCAAAGCAAGAGCTTACTGAATTGAAAGGCTATATATTTCCTAAAAGATTAGAAATGGAACAACTGACTGTCTATCCATTTGTCAGGGAGAGGTTGATAGAAAGAGGGTTGCAGGATCTTATTGAAGCTGCTATTCCAAGTGAACAGAACAGAGTATGTCAGTAACTTTGTTTGGTCAAATTAGGTCAAATAGTTGTTATGAATTAGAAGGCCATTTTACGTTTGATTCAATAAAACCAATTACTTGATTACTGTAATCAGGATGTTCTTCAATATTATGATGGCCTGTTCCGTCAATAATCCATATTTTGCTGTTCACAATATTCTTTTGTAGGAGAGAGGTATATTCGTATGGTAAGAAATTGTCGTCTTTTCCATGGATCAATAAGGTTGGAACCTTAATCCTTGAAGCAGCATCTAGAGGAGAAAATTCCTGTTTGGAATATTTTCTAAACTTGATTAAAGTAAAAATTTTGATGCCTGGCAATAGGAGCTTTGTGAACCATTTTAAAATTGGCCCGTATACGTATTTAAGACTGTGAGGAAAAGCATAAGGAGATGCTTCTGCTATTACAGCTTTAACCAGGGGATTTCGGGCTGCAACGATTAATGTAGCTCCAGCACCGATTGAATGACCAGAAATAATGACTGGTTTTCCCCACCAGTTTACACAAGATTCTAAGTCTTGACTGAATCGAACAATGCTCATGCCCGTAGGTTCTTTGTCCGAATTTCCATGATCTCTTACAGAAATTAAGATGCTAGTGTATCCATGCCTACCATAAATTTTAGCTCGAGAAACCATTCGACCCCTGTTCCTTCCCCAACCATGAATAAATATTATAGCAGGATTCTGTTTTAATACATTTTCATCAGTTTCATTCTTTAATTTGTTTGGATAAATTACCCAGCATTCCATTGTTTTTCCATTAATTGCGGACACTCTATAATCTTTGGTATATCCCCAATCAGGATAATCATTAATGGGTCTTCTTGGAAAGTTCGCCAAAAAAAGGGTAATACTAGATGTGATCATGAAATAAGCAATTATAATAATACATAACAGGATTAAAATTTGAAAAATTATCACGAAATGTCCTCATTTGGATGAATTTAACCATGTTTTTGAGAAAACATAAGAAAAAATTAATTTTTCTTTTTTATAATTTCATTACTCTGGAAACTTCTTTTCTATAGGGGATGGAACAGTTCCATTTGACTTACTATCTCCATATTAAAGTGTTGAGAAAAGTATGAGGAGATATAAATTAGAATTTTGAATTTTATTATTTCACAATCAAGAATGATTTTCTTCTTTTTCCTTTTCATCTTTAGGTTATTAATTTTAACAATAGTTTTCTATAGTTCTGTAAGAATCGTAAGAATTCAGGGTTTTTGAAAGATTTCCTTTTTAAATACAGAATATGAACATGTTAACTTAAAAGTCCAAAAGTCCTCATGACTATAATAATATGGAGAGACACTCATGGAGGTTAAAATCCTGTTTGTACGTAATAAAAAAGTCTCGTTTTTCCCTTTACTTCTGGTTATTGTCGTTTCATCATTTATAATGAATTATACTTTTTATAATAATATGGAACGTAATGATAATTTAAATGATCATTCGTCCCCCGCTTCCAACGACATCCTTGTTCCAAAAGACGATGATTCAAAATTATCTACATCTAATATTATCCGAAGGACATACGGACAAGAAATGAAGCCCTTTGAATCATCCTCTCTAAATACATACCGAAAAGCTCATACTAGTAAGTATGCTGAAATTTCTAATTCATTAGAGGCAAAATTACAAACGGTTCCTAAAGAAAAATGGTGGTCGGTACGAACTAGTCTTATAGTGACCTTCGAATCTCGTCTAGAAATGTTTTCTCCAGTATTCTTAAAATATGACGCCAATCCAGAATTTTTACAGGTTTTACCAATTGCTATCGTTGAGGTTCCTCTGGGTTCTGTTGAAGAAATTAAATCTATCCCTGGAATAAGAGGAATTTACCTTGACCAGTATTCGATTCTCATAGATGATTGGCAAACTGAAAAGTCTTGGAATGATACGAATGCATTAACATATCCTTCTGAAGCTATAATAGGAGCACGCGCTCTTCAAGATCTAGGAATTACTGGTGCAGAAATAACAATTGCCATTCTTGATTCAGGTATTGATAAGAATCATCCTGATCTAGATGACATAGATAATGATAATACAACGAATGACCCTAAAGTCAGAAAAGAGGCCTCCTTCGTCGATTACGATGGGGATGGTGTGAATGATACTGATGCCATGGACGAATTGGGGCATGGAACGCATTGTGCAGGAATTGCAGCTGGAAATGGATATCTCAAAGGAGTTGCACCCGAAGCATATCTTATGAATGGCAGGGTTCTCGATTCGATGGAGGAGCAGAACCATCTTGGATTGCTCGAGGTATAGATTGGGCTGTTTCTGAGGGAGCTGATATAATCTCCATGTCACTAGGTTGGTTACCAGGAGATGTTTTACCCATTCTCAATGATGCCTCCGACACTGCTTGGGAAAGTGGAACCATGGTCGTTGTAGCAGCTGGTAACTCTGGTCCTACTTTCGGAACTATTTCTAGTCCTGGAATGGCTTCTCGTGTGATTACAGTAGGAGCCTCGGATATCTACAACAATCCAACTTTTTGGTCTTCTCGTGGCCCCTCAATTACAGGTGTTGTTGATCCTGATATTGTTGCACCAGGTGCGGAAATTCTTTCAACTATCCCTGGAGGATCATTTATGGTTGCTAGTGGTACTTCAATGGCTACACCAGCTGTTGCTGGAGTACTTGCACTCTTGCTTTCAGCAAATCCACCAGGAACTGATATTGACTTGATTAGAAGTTCCATATTAAGCACAGCGAAAGACTTAGGAAAACATGTCTTTGAACAAGGAAACGGATTGGTGGATGCCGAAGCTGCAATGGATTATCTTGCATCGAGCACAGTTTTTGCTTATCCCTCCTTTTCTGAAAACTCATCTTTGATTCTCAGTCCTGGAGAGGTATTCAGTTATCAATTAGACGTGTTTCTCAATGACTCTTACACCTCACTTACAATAGAACCTTCCTCGGAATTAACAGCGTTTGTCACGACTCAAGTAATTGATACAGTCGAACCTGGTTGGGTAAGAGCAAGTGTTAAGGTAACTATGCCCTCAAGTTCTATTTCTGGGGTTATTGCGATCAATGACAGTGGAGAGACTTATTATGAAGCGGATTTAGTGCTTCAAACGGATGTTCAAGCTAATGATGCTGGTTCTAATACAGATGCAGGTGAAACATTTGGTGGAGCTATCCCAATATCTGTTGGAACAGAAATTCACGGCGAAATAGTGGAAAACGACTTGGATATTTTTTCTTTCTCAGTCACAAAGGATGAAGCTTATTCTATTGAACTAACTAATCTTTCAGGCGACATTGATTTCCTTATTACTGATGAAAATGGAACCGTGATTGCCGGAAGTTTCAATTGGGGTCTTGAACCTGAAGAAAGTTCTTTTATTGCTCAAACAACTCATGATTATTTTGTTCGAGTGGTTGAGTATGATACTGGAACATATGACTTGTTTGTTAATGAAACTGGAGAA
>CAZALJ010000079.1:0-3663 GCA_964485715.1 uncultured archaeon | reverse complement strand
CACAATGTAACACTTTCAGTTCCAGGGGGAATCCTTGAATCCTCCAATTACAACGGGTCTTATGTCCTTAATGATCTACTACTTGGTGATCCTTCGACATGGTTGATTTTGGAATATCTTACTGATGTTATTAGAACTCCATCATACAATTCCACTTCATTTACTCCACTGGAGAATCGTTTACTCTCGTATCACATCAGTGATGAAGATATCGATGAGAATGGAAGTCCAGAATTAATTGAAATTGAATTAGAGTTGTTTATCTCTGAAGAAAATTCGTCTTATATTGATCTGTTTATAATTGATAAGAATCACGTCTATATTTTAGCTTGGTTAACAACTGATATCGATGTTGAAGATCCTGGACAATTCAATGTGACTTTTAAGGTTGCAGCTCAATCTTTCAAGGATCAAAGCGAAATTGTCATAGCGGGAATAGCAAGTCCATTGTTTGATTATTATATAATTCCCATGTTTGATAAAATACCATATGACAAGCTTTCTACTTTTGAACCATTAATTAAATATTCTGTTGATGACCAACTTGCAGATACCGATAACAACGGGAAAAATGACTCTATTCGGTTTAATTTCCATCTGATCTCTAAAGTAAAGACTAATGTGACTCTCTTCACGAGTTTTATATTAAGTTATGAAGTCGAAGAAGCAATCCCTGTCTACTCTAACCCTAAAGATGTAGAATTAATTGTTGGTTCAAATAACTTTGCAATTGACTTTAATGCAGGAATTCTAAGCGCAAGAAATTTGGGAGGTCCTTATTTTCTTCCAGCTATCGGTATAATAAACTATGACTATTGGATTTATGATTACTCCCCCTATGTAACCAATGATTACAGTATTTCGGATTTTGAACCCCCTGATATCTATTTCACAGAACTTCTTGATATTTTTGATTTTGAAAATGAAACTGAGGCTGGAATCAAAATTATCTGGGAAATTAATGTTGTTGAACCGACTGATGCGTGGTTTGAATTCGCTATTTCATCATACACCTCCCTTGAAGGATATTTTTATGAATTTGTTGTATTTAATGATAGCTTTTCAGAAGGATTATCGAATATTACTCTATTCTTAGATGGAAAAGAAATATTCCGTTCAAAGTTCATTGGAGATATAGAGATAGTTCATGCAAGTATTTTCGTTGAGAATGTGAGTGATGAATTCGATCAAGACCGAGTGCTTTTAGATTTTATCTATCGAGCAGGGGTCATCGAAGGTATCGATTATCGTAATTATTCACAGTTTGTGGAGGCTTATTTCACTAACATTTCATTAGAATTGATAGATTTAGACGATAACGATCTTTATGATGAGCTGTTAATTGAGACAGAAGTTAAAGTTAACCAACCTGCAGAATACGAGTTTTATATTGATTTATATTCGTACAGTCTGTATGGAGGTTACCTTTTTAACTCTACCGAGATTAATGTCACTAATCCAGGAAACATCACAATTGAATTTAAATTTTCAGCTGAAGATATTGTCAGAGCAGGCGTTTATGGAGATATAGGGGGTAGCATATCACTTTCATCATATGAAGAAGACTGGTGGTCTGATTACATATCTCTCCCCTCTTTCAATATTAATCTAGAAACAATGGATTATGTTCTACCAGTCCAGCTCATTAATTTAACTGATTTTGCTTTAGATAATGATGAAAATGGCTGGTATGATGCCATTCAACTTGACTTTGTACTAAATGTCACGGAAACCAATAGCTATAACTTTACTGCAGATGTGTATATTGAAATAGACTATTTCAACTTATTTGTATGCTCCGTAAACACGATGAACGAGTTCCTTACTAATGGTATTCGATTTGTCACATTAAATATTCCTGCAGATCATTTTAGTAAGATTAGTGATTATTTACCTGAAGAAGATCAAGAATTTGAGATATCACTTAACCGAATCCAGTGTTCTGATGAAAAAGGAGGTTTTTTCCTTACCACTGAGCCCATAATATTGAGTAATCGATATAATTTATCTAAATTTGAGTTTTTATTAACTGTTGCAATTAATTTTGTGGAGATATCTTTACTAGACTTAACCAATGATAGAATTGCTGATACTTTTAAGATTGATATAGAACTTGTGATCAATGGCTATATTGATGTTCTCTCAATTGAGATTCTGGTTAACGTTACTTGGGGTGAAAATAGCACTCTGTATTCATTAATTGATTACGAGGATGTAAGTGACATTGAAGTCTTACAGAAAACAAACCACATCAATTTCTCTAAAATTTTCAAATCTGACGAAATTCCTTCTAACTTTACGGTTTTATTAAGTTGTAAAGTTTCCACAATAGACGATATGTTACTAGATTCTTATGAAACCCTAGATTCTCTGTATTTCGATGAAGTTGATATAATAATAAGTGAACCAACACCCACAGATAGTAGTTCAAGTGAAGTCAAAACTGATCTTACTATTTCTACTACTACCACCACTACTACTACTACTACTACTAGCCGGAAATCTGCTTTCTCACTTCCCATATTTCTAGTAATTATTACTCTAATCGGTATTTCTCTTATACGAAGAAAAAGATAATCTAATCAGATCAATCACGGCATATAGATTTCTGGCTAGTTAAGAGCTATTGATGTGCATGTAAAACTGACTTCATGAAAAAAACTCTTACAACTTGAATAATCACATCTCATTAAATGGATTGACGGAAGTATTAGAAGACACAAATAGGAATATTATCTTTCTTCTTTTTCATTTTCACATTTAGCTTTTATTTTTAGCATAGTTTGTCTATATTTCTGTAGGAATCGTAAGAATTCAGGGTCACCATATAAATTTCTTTCCATGATAGTAGGTAAGAATCGTTCAACAAATTCAACTGCTTCATCAATTTCTTCATATCCAAGTAAAATATCAATGCCGTCACTTCTTCCAAAACATGGAAACTTCCTGAATTTTAGAAGTAAATCATAGTCTTCAGCTTCCTTTTCATTCAAACTATGAACAACTAGATATTCCCCCTCTGTTCTAGCTTGAATCCCTTTTGCTATCGGACTTGTAAACCAGATAACCCAGCGAGGATAGTGACTAACAGTCCATTCGAGCACCTGAACTATTGGCTTTTTGGCATTCATAACAGGTAATAATTGGTAGTAAGCGATTGATTTTAGAGGTCTAACATGTCCTTTATAGTCATCAATAATTTCTATTTTCTTTATAACAGTATTTCCTATAGTTATATCTCCAATATCCTTTCTTGTCCGAATCATTTCCTCAACGGATTTTTTGACCTTGATCTCACCTTCTTTGAAGCCAACTTCTTTTCTAACTAATTCATCTATGTTTTTTAAGAATTCTAATGTCTCTTGGCTAGGTTCTCTTGTTTTGTCAAGTGATTCCCATTCTTTAAACATCTTTTTCGTAGTACTCTCTATTATTTTTTGGATTCCTTCTTTTAATTCTTCTTTATCCATTTTTAAACAGCTCTACGAATCATTCAGAAGTTTCAACAACTAGCAATTTATTTTGTCTTTGAATGACTCTATTCAAAAGGGCTTCATTCTTCTCTTTCCCACTTCTCAACTAATTGTTGTGCTTCTACCGCATAATCCATGATCTCTTCTTGTTTTTGATAGAACCTCTTGTGAAGCATTCGATCCATTAGAT
>CAZALJ010000078.1:0-7554 GCA_964485715.1 uncultured archaeon | reverse complement strand
TTCTTTCGTGCTTTCAGTAGGTCACTGCGATCTGTATTCATCACTAGATATTCTCTAATTCGTTGAGGCAACTCACCTTTTTTCGATTTGGCTAAGTAACTGCCAACAAGATTTGATCCACACTCACCGACGCCAATCGCAAAAATTTCCGATTCTGGGCTTTCAAATGCCATTTTTAGTTCGCCTATTTCTCTAGATTGATTCCAGATTTAATTTCAATAAGTAATTTCATAGCTAATGATAAGTATGTACGTATTACCTCATTGCGAGGGTAGGTCTCTTTGATTTTTTTAGAAATTTCCTTATACTGACGCAAATTCTCCTCTATACTTTCCGTTGGGGTGTATCGAGGGCGGAACATCCGAACAGCGCGATGCCAATGGTTTAACTGTGCCGAAACGTTTTTCCATTCATTTCTTTGTTCATCTATTTGCGGCAATAGTTCTAATATATATCTGAGATCATGAGAGTTTAAGAATTCCTCTCTTGCCTTCACTAATTCAGATAAAGGAAATATCTTCTTTGAACCCTCTTCTGTATATCTCTTAAACACTTCTTGAATATTAGAATAATATTCTAAACCCCCCAACTCTGTTTGTATTGCAGCATTTCGTTCCTTTTCAATTGTTTTCATAATTTCGATTACGGTTCCCCGAACTGTTACTAGTTCGAGTATTGCTTTTGTTAAACGGCTAATGTGATTAGTTGTAGCTATTTCTTGAAATTGACTTAAATATGCAAGATCCACCCGTTCGTCCTGACGTAGGTCAATTTGATAATGATTAAATAAATACTCAACAGTGTCTTGAATTTCAGTAATATACCGTTTTCCCATGGATCTAATTTCTCGACAAGCTTTGGGATCGGTCTGTAAACGATCAATTTCAACAAAAACGTCTGTTATTTCCCTTAATTGAACATCTTCTTGGTTCTTAACGATCACTTGGCTAAAACTTTCAATATACTCCCCAACGTACTCAATTATATTTATCCCAACTTCTTTCAAATCATTAACATTTTTTAGAACCTTTCGTGATTCTTTTACTGCATGTGTTAGCAGAACAGCTAATATTTCGGTATCATACAAAAAAATGACCTGTCGTAGTTTATGAGCTAACCGCTCATGGGAAACTTCATCAGCTTCAAAATCTGCAATCTTCTTTTCTGCGCTAAAAACAGCATCATCAAGTGGTGTTATTTCATTTATTCGCGGAAGACTCACTCTTAACCAATTATAGAGGTTCTGATGGAGTTTGGCTAAGGAATCTTTTGCCATTTGCAAGCTTTCCAAACTATAACTTTCAAATACGTTGACTAAACGGACAATATCTTTATGAGTTTTGATTTCTGCCATTTTTTCTTTCATCAAGTTTAGGGTCTCTTCAAAAAATCCAGCATATTGACTTGGAAGCTTGGAATAATCTTGCATATGGGAGGAAATTTCACGTTCCATTTGTTCTGCCAAGGTAGAAGCTTTTCGTTCAATAAAGGCTCTTAGTTGCCAATATTCTGTTAAGGCTTCAGAATAATCAAGGTGGTCGATTTCTCTTTCAGTGGAATACATTAAGCTGCTTTTCCGAGATTTTAGCAAACGAAACAGTCTTTTATCGACTCCCTCAAAGTTTGTTATTTGTTTTTTCAATTCAACAAGGATTTCGTTTTTATTTTCTTCAATTGTTGCTAAGAATGAAATATATTCCTTAATTACAGCCCCCATATCTCCTAACTCAGAGTATTCGTCAACCAAGGTCACAATTTGGTTACGTTTTTCTCGTAAATCAAATCGTGTCTCTATGGGAATCAATGGGAATGGGATTGACTTTAAATTCTCACGTATTCGTGTAGAGATCTTATACTTCCATACTGGAATCTTTTCATACTCATCTAATAATTCTTGGATATTCTTCTGAGCTGCGACGTTGATTTCCTCTCGAAACGATTTTAAATCATCTAATGCTAGAATAGGAACGTGTGCTTTTAATTTTGGGGGAATTGTTTCTAAATTGGTAAGTTGATTATAAATAGGATGTATTTCGTTATCTATTTTATTCCAAAGTTCAGTTTTAATATTTTCATTGAGTCGATGAAGTCCTTCAATTTCTTGAACTAAATCACGAATTTCAATTTCTTCAACGATTTTATGTTTTCTTTGATGTTCAATTTGTTCTCTCAAATCTTCAGACAGAATATTCCGTAAACTATCACGAGAATCATATAAATTCAATAAATTTTGTCTTAAGTTCTGTTGAGCAGGTTTGGAAAAATAAGCCACTAGACGAGTCTCCCAATCCTTTATCTCTCGAGCCTTATTGACTAATTCACTCGGTGACAGAGCCTCAAAATCACGAATAGTTGGTATCTGAGGGCCCTCACTTATATTTATGACCTCTTGAATATGGGGATTTTCTAGAAGTCTGAAGAAATAGTTTTGACACTCTTCTGCAAGAGTTGATTTTAATTCATGATATGTTTTTGCAAGTACTACCCAATCTTGAAGGTCACTTGTTTTTACTGCATCTTTTTCAATCACACGTACCTCTTTTACAAAATTGGGAGGAACAGGTATCTTCATTGCACGAATAGTTTTAGACGCGTTGATTAGTTCTGATGTACTGATAATTTTTTTAGTAGCAATAATCTGTTGTTGATGCCAAGAACGGATTTTCTCAATATCTTGGATTATAGTTGGTATATTTGTAGATGAAACATCAGTTTCAGGAGCTGGTGAAAAAGAAGATTCCAGTCCTTCTTTCCCAATAACCTGTATAATCCGTCCGATTTGATCCTCTGTTTCTGTTTTAAGTGAAATTTCATATGTTCGAAGAGCATTTACAAACTCGTTACTAAGTGAATTTAATTTCTTCTCCAATCCAATGAGAGTTTCTACCGAAGTTGTTTTATCTGCGCTGGTTTGAACATCTTGCACTTCCTCCTTCAATACATCAATTTTTCGCCAAAGGTCCAAGCCAATTGATGCTACTGTATCAATATGCTGTTGCAACTCAGAAGACATTTGAATAATTGCCAGTTGGATTTTTCCTTCTGTTCCTTTTCGACGTTGTTTTAGATATGCATTTTCAGCTTCTAACTGACTATAGACCTCGAGTAAATCAGTAATCGTCATTACATGGATACTGGTCTTTGTTGTCTGATTTGTTACACGTATCTTTTCCTCATCAAAATTAACAAATTTTCCGTATAACTCAATAATCTCTCGATTAAATAATAAAATCGAAACATTTTTTCCTCGTAAGACCTCAGAAATCTGATTATAGGTTCTAAGAACATTTGAACTAAATTTTACGATTTGGTTGGCATTGAAACTCGGAATTTGCAGTTTGCGAATGGTCTCTGTCTCTTGAGGGATAAATTTGGCAATTTCTTTGATATTATTTGCTAAGTCGAAATAGATCTTTCGATATCCAACTAAGAGAGCATTCAATAGATCTTCGGTCAGTTTGCAATATTTCTCTTTATCTTGAGAAAGAGCTTTCTTAATTCCCCTTTTCTTAAAGAATCCCGCTGTAGGCAAGTTTTTTCGTAATTTCTCAATTTCAATCACTAGTTTTTGAGCTTCATTCAAAGCCGAGACAACTTGCACAGTTGGATCAACTGATCGCAATTCTATCACTAAATCTCTAATCTTATGAAGAACTTCCTTTGGAACGAGGTGCTCTCCTTCTTCCGAGGTCATATTTATTTGCATCCGGTAATGATCTGGAGTATCTTTTCATTGCCCCTTATGGAGGTGGTTCTTTATATTTCTTTATATACTTCAATAATATTTCTAAGATATAATTTTCCCCTTTTAAAAAGTAATCAAATCACATCAAATAATTAAACACCTTGTAAGCGAAGTGAGTCCTTTTTTATCGATGCCCTGCGTGAAAACGTATTGAAATTTGAGTTTATTTATATGAATAGGATAAACTCATATTGATATCAGAGAAAATTCAAGTAATTATTTATATATTAATTTCATTGTAAACTTCCACTTAATTTATAGATTTGATTTTCAGGTGTTTTGATTAGAGAAATGACCATCGAGATTTAAATTCAGGAAATTTTTGTTTTTAGAGGTATTTAAAAAATGGAAGCAGTGTGTTTAATATCTATTGGAAATGAACTATTAGCAGGTAAAACTATCAATACAAATGCAACTTATCTAGCGAAAAATCTCACAAACTTAGGTTTTATAGTAAAAAAAATCCTAACAATTCCTGATGACCCAGAAATTGTTCCAATAGAGATCTCTCATGTAATCTCTTCAACAATGTATCGTATTATTCTGATAACGGGGGGCCTGGGTCCAACATGGGATGATTCAACCGTACTCTTCCTGGCAAAAGCATTAGATGTAGCGACAGAATTCAATACCAAAGCTTTGACGATAGTTACACAACGTTACCAGGATTTATTCGAAAAAAATCTGGTAGAAACTGCAGACATTACTTCCGCCCGAAAAAAAATGGCTATCCTGCCAGTTGGAGCTGTACCTATCAATAATCCTGTAGGAACTGCCCCTGGAATTTTTTTTAATCATAAAACCTCAAATACATTGATATTCTGTCTTCCTGGAGTACCTCGCGAAATGAAGAAAATGTATCGCTTAATTGAGCCTGAAATTACCTCTTTAATCAAAGAAAAACATATTAACTACTATGAAACAGAATTTACAACATCCTTCACTGACGAATCTCTACTCGCTCCTTTCCTATTAAAAGTACGTCAAAAATATGACGTATGGATAAAATCACTTCCTGAAGCTTATCAAGAAGAGAAAAATATTAATCTAATCATTTCTAAATCATCTGATTCAGAAAAAGATGCTAAGAAAAAAGTCCTTGCAGCGAAAGCATACCTCCATAAATTGATAGACATGTCACGTACTGAACGTACTGATAGGTAAAATACTCTTGTTACTCATAAAAATTAAAAAAAAATCACTAGAAATTCGCTGTTATAGAATTCCTGAAGAATTTCCTTTTTAACGACTAAATAAATCGTAGTTATCATCTTACATCGTAGCTAGAAGTTGAAAAGAAGAAGAAAGGTTTTTCAATATTGACTACAGAAATTTATTCGTAGAGTGACATTTTAAATTTAGACTATTGTTTAAAGGTTAGACTATTTAAATGATAATAAACGCAGTGTAAATTGATGAAAATACTCATTAGGGAAACTGATACCATATGTCAAACGATGAGAGGACTTTACAATTAAAGGTTGCAGAGGCGAATCAAGGTGATGTGGGGAGAGGCCTAGTTCGTATAGATTACTCGATTATGCGAGATCATGGACTCGAGACCGGAGACATCGTTGAAATTTCCAGTGAAAGAGCAAGTGGAAGAAAAACAGGTGCTTTAGTCATTCCTGGAAGACGAGAAGACCGAGGAAAGAGAATTATTCGAATGGATGGTCTAATTCGAGGTAATGTTGGGACGAGTTTGGGCGAAACGGTTCGAATAAGGCAAATTAAAAAAAGAGAAGCGAAACGTATCACTATAGCCCCTGCAGAAGAACGTATTCGTCTTTTAGTCAGATCTGAGATTATCCGTGAACGTTTACAAAATCATCCCATCTCTCGTGGCGACTTACTGGTCATACATGGACAAATTAGGAAGATACCTCCCTCTGGAGGTTCTACTGGGACAGGAATGGATGATTTTATTTCCCGTTTCTTTGGTGCATCTAGCCCTGTATCTTTGGGTGAAATTAAGGTCGTGGTAGTTTCAACGGATCCAGAAGGCATTGTAACTGTAGGAGATTCTACAGAAGTCAGTATTGTTGAAGAAGCTCCCAAGGATCTTCGAATGATGCCACGAGTGACATACGAGGATATTGGAGGCCTTTCAGAAGAAATCAAACGAATAAGGGAGATGATTGAACTTCCAATGAAACATCCCGAACTCTTTGAACGACTAGGGATTGAGCCTCCCAAAGGTGTTTTACTACATGGACCTCCTGGAACAGGAAAGACATTACTTGCCAAAGCTGTCGCAAATGAGTCAGGTGTTAATTTTGTTTCCATTGCTGGCCCTGAAATCATGTCAAAATTTTATGGAGAGAGTGAACAGCGAATTCGTGAAATTTTCCAACAATCTGAAAAAGAAGCACCTAGTATCATCTTTATAGATGAATTAGATTCAATTGCTGTAAAACGTGAAGAAGTCACTGGAGAAGTAGAAAGACGAGTTGTTGCCCAACTTCTGGCTTTAATGGATGGATTAAAAAGCCGTGGTAAAGTTATAGTTATTGGAGCAACGAATCGACCTAATGCTCTCGACCCTGCTATACGAAGACCAGGACGATTTGACAGAGAAATTGAAATTGGAGTTCCAGACAGAAATGGTCGTTATGAAGTCTTATTGGTCCATACAAGGGGAATGCCATTAGCAGAAGATGTCGATCTAAAAGAATTTGCAGCTATAACTCACGGTTTCGTTGGAGCAGACATTGCTGCTCTTACAAAAGAAGCTGCAATGCATACTCTTCGTAAAGTGTTACCAAAAATTGATTTTGATAAGCCCCTTAGTCCAGAGATCCTTTCAAAACTAGTTGTATCGAAAGATAATTTTAATGAAGCACTTAAGATCACAGAACCCTCAGCGATGCGTGAAGTGCTGCTTGAGATTCCGAATGTCCATTGGAAAGATGTTGGGGGTCTTGAAGATGTAAAACAACAGCTTATTGAAGCTGTAGAGTGGCCTATTATTCATCCTGAGATTTTTCAACGTCATGGTGTTACCCCTCCTCATGGTATTCTTCTTTATGGACCACCTGGCACTGGAAAGACTCTCTTAGCAAAAGCTGTTGCTACTGAAAGTCAAGCGAATTTCATTGCCATTCGAGGGCCTGAGCTTTTGTCAAAATGGGTTGGTGAAAGCGAAAAAGCTGTTCGAGAAGTTTTTAGAAAAGCTAAACAAGCAGCTCCTTCTATTATTTTCTTAGATGAGCTTGATGCCATTGCTCCCCGTAGAGGAGTATTTACTGGTGGCAGCCATGTCACGGAGAGCGTTGTAAACCAAATATTATCATTACTAGATGGCTTAGAGAGTCTTCGTGATGTTGTGGTACTAGGTGCAAGTAATCGTCCTGATATGATCGATCCGGGCCTTCTCAGGCCTGGGAGATTTGACCGATTACTATTAGTGAAACCACCAGATGTCGAATCCCGAGAAAAAATCTTCCAAATTCACACAAGAACAATGAAGTTAGGATCAGATGTCAACCTTTCTCAGCTCGCCAGTGACCTAGACGGGTACGTAGGCGCAGACATCGCAGCAATTTGCCGTGAAGCTGTGATGATTGCTCTCCGTGAGGATTTAAACACGGAATTAATCCAAAATCGACATTTTCTTGAAGCTAGAAAAGTTATCCATCCCAGTTCCAATACCAAAATCATCAAAGAGTTTGAAGAATTGGAACGTAAGTTCTTAGGCAAATCGGAAATTGGTCGAAAAGATGTACTAGGATTAAAAGATTATCTCTGATATACTTCTCAACACAAAAATAGGAGAATTCTACGCTCAGCTGAAGGATAGCATAACGAAA
>CAZALJ010000077.1:0-7561 GCA_964485715.1 uncultured archaeon | reverse complement strand
ATACTTCAACCTATCCAAACATCTTTTCTTTGGTGACTGTGGCAATTCTCTGTTTTAATATGTAACGTAATGCAAAGAATTGTCCTAATGTTGCTGCTGCAAATCCAAAGCTCAATGACAATATGTAGTGAGCTAATGATAAATTGAATGATCCTTGTGGTTGTTGCATAAGTTGCTGTAGAATGTCCATATACCAGACTGATATATAGAATCCAATGAAATATCCTACACTTGCCAATAATGAATAAATTAAGACTTCAAGTAATCCCCAGAGATAAATATTCCTATTTTGGATGCCCACTGATCGCATAATAGTGAAATCATCCTTACGTTCTGCAACACTAATAGACATAATCGCATAAATGATCATTCCAGCGATTATCAGAACTAGGAAAAGTAAACCAAATAGAATTGAACTCAGCATCAAATGCCAAGATTCTGTTTGCTTGATTAGATCAGATTTTAATATTATAACATAATCTCTGCTCAATAGTTCAATGTCACCTTCAGATACCAATCCTGCAAGAAGAATTCCATTTACCATCTGCTTTGTACCATTTCCGAATGAAAGATAATTTCCTAAAGAAATGGGTATATAGAAACTTGAAACATGATGCTGCGGGAGAATTGTTTGGATATCAACCATCTGCTGTGTTCCATTTCGCCCAAGTAACGTATATTTATCCCCAACTTTAACATCTAGTTGATTAGCAAGATCAGGTGAAACCATTACTGAAATATTACTTAAAAAACCCGTTGTGACCGTATCAAGGATTTTTAAGCTGGGATTAGGAAGTAATGCAGTAAAAGTGATTTTCGTCCATATATTATCAGTATCAGTTGAATCCCTAATCTTAGCGAAATCGATTAGCATAGGTTCCAGAGTGATTGATTCATGATTTGGAATTTTAGTGAGAATATCGGATTCAACATCTGAATATTGTTGAGCGTATGTAAGAGTGATTTGAGCATCCCAATTCTCCGATTCAAACATTAAAGAACCCCCTTCGAAAACGCTTACAACTATCGTTAATACTCCCCCAACAAGAGCTACAGCCATAAGTAGTGAGACAATTGTTGTTAATGTGCGTTTAGGATTAATGAAGACATTGCGAATGGAGTATTTAGTTGGTACAGATAAACGAAACTGAAATATTTTCTGAAAAAAATCCTCTATTATGAAGGTGGTTATTTTCTTTTCATGAATGTCTGGTTGAATAGCAGCCCGAGGTGATATTTTTAGGATTCTACGAGCAGAGATATAACATGCGAATGTTGAAATTATCACTGTGATGCTCAACATCAGGAGAAACTCCTCAATTGGTAAGGTAATCACAATATAGGGGAGCGAAAGCCATGATTTTAGCAAGAGATCTGCAAGAACTATCCCAATAACTCCTCCAATAAGATTTCCTAGAATAGAACCTATAAGACCTAGAATAACTCCATAAAACAGATTTCTTGTCAGAAGATATCTATTCGAATATCCTAATGATTTCATAACTCCAATCTGAGGTTTTTGTTCATCAATAAACCGATTAACTACAGTATACGTTAGGAACATTGATATTATTAGAAAGAAAAAAGCAACTCCAAATCCGACCCCAATCATAATAAATGCCATATCTTCGATTAATGCGGGGTATTTCCTCACATTAAAGATATATATGTTTAGAGGAGATTCATCTGTTTGCAGATAATGAATGAAAGAATCTATTTCACCTCTGTCAGTTAGAGAAATACAAATTTGGTTATAGATTTCTTGACCTTGAAATAGTTCTTCGTGCAGATAATCCGTTCTTAGAAAGATACTCATCGTCAAATATTGAGCAAAAGTTGCTGAAAATTCAAACTGTTGTTGAGACCCTCCTTCACCTGCTTTCATAGGGTATTCTGGACTAAAAGCTCCTCCCAATAATGTGAGATTCAGATTTTTTGATCCAGTTCCGTAATCAATCGTGAGTAGAATTTCTTTGATTTCTTCAAGATCGTGAAACTCTAAGTACGATTGTTCAATATACACTCCATTGAGCTCAGAATGATCTGTAAAATAGCTTCCATCTTTTGTTATGATACTGTTAACTGATGCTGATTTGTTTGGTGGTAGAGAGACAACTTCAACCGGTACCTTCTCATTTTGCACTGTCATATGACCTTTAAAGTGCAAACGTGGTTGGATAGCCAAAATAGAATACGAATGTTGCCATTGAGACATGACTGATTCATTAAAAACTGCTGGGGAAATAGGAACCGTATCGAGCCAAACATCTCCTACTTTTCCTTCTTGGAAATATTGTTGCCAGCTAGCATCCATTAATACCCCTACTTCAATGTAGAGAATACTAGCAGCTTGACTGACTGTTATCAAGATGATGATAGGTAAGGAACGTGCCTTATTCTTCCAAAGATCTCGCCAAATTTTTCGTAGGAATAGCACTGGCACTCCTCCTCAAATTAAGATTGGCCTTTGGAGGTTCCAAAAACCTGACCGTCTTTCAAATAAATAATATAATCAGCCAGTTTCGAGATTGCAACATTATGAGTCACAATTAAGAACGTTGTTCCCTTCTCCTTACAAATCCTCATCATCACTTTGAGAACTTTTTCACTAGTAGCACTATCCAAATTTCCTGTTGGTTCATCTGCTAACACAATTTTCGGTTCTTTAACAAGTGCTCTTGCTATGGCTACTCGTTGTTGTTCTCCTCCTGAAAGTTGTGATGGAAACTTATCTGCTTTATCTTTCATCTCTACTTCTTCAAGTATGTCTAGAGATTTTTGGTATGCATCACGACGGGAAAATATCAATCGTGATGCTAACTCTATATTTTCCACAGCTGTTAATGTTGGGATAAGATTGTAAAATTGAAAGATGAAGCCAACATCCTCTTTACGAAAATTTGTAAGTTCTTTTTCACCTAGCTTTGTTATTTCTTTTCCGTTAATTCTGATTATCCCATCAGTTTTGACATCAATTCCCCCAATCAAGTTTAATAGTGTTGTTTTACCACAACCACTCGGTCCTAGGATAACGACAAAGTCCCCTGGGTGAATTGTCATATTTATACCTGATAACGCATTAACTGTGATTTCACCAAAGTAGTAATCTTTCGATAAATTATTTATCTCAATTAGAGGCTTAAGAGATTTGCTCATTTCCAACAACTATCCTTTCACTGATAATGATGTCTGATTTACTTTAAAATAACTCGCCTTTATTAGTTTTAAGCGTAAAAGTCAATTAATTCTTATTGGAATCCATCCTAAAGAATTTTTTACGTTCATGAAAAACTATACGTATAATCTATTTTACTATATGCCAATTTTGAATTTAGAACCTCGAAACCTTTTACATAATTGTGCTTAACATCAAATTGGGTGAATAATCAAACCTAGTAAGATTAACTCTGTGTGTATCAGAATGGAAACTGACCCCTCTATTGAAACGATATTAAAGGCAATTTCTAACAAGAAACGGTTAGAAATATTTAATTATATTCAAGATGAGAAATTCTTGATAAAAAATGAGCTAATTACTCACTTTGGTCTTCAAAGAGCTGGTTTAGATTTCCATTTATATGCGTTAGAAGAAGCAGGATTGATTGGATTATTAGAAACCAAAATCAAGAGTCGGAAATTTGTTTTTGTCTACCCGAAAGCAACTTGGCGGATTGATCTCGATCTAGTTGAAACTTCATCACTCCAAGACTTCATTCCTTCTGAACTCTCAGAAAATGACTTTCATAAACTTATAGAAAGCTTTTGGATAGATTCCAGTGAAATTAAGGATCCCCAAACTATCAGGAAAGTTTTAAAATCACTTGCAATAAGACTAGGAAGTGATACAGATTATTATTGCCAACGCTGCCGGAATGAATTTGGAATAATGAAATGTTCAGAATGTCAGAAATTATTTTGTTCTGAATGTGCAGAAATAATTAAGAAGACTGATGGTAAGAAAATTGCTCTATGTTATGATTGTATTACAGACCAATTCTCCTGAGATATTGAACTAGTGCTAGTGATCAATGACAATTCTACATAAAAAGAGCGTGTATAGATCGAATACTTCCTAATGCCATTTATTTTTCTTATTAGTGATTATGTTGGGTAATACCCAGTAAAGTTGAAGGTATTATTTCTTTATTTTGTAATAACCACTGATAAAAACTCTGCACAGGTCAAAAACTATATATGCTGATTGTAGTTATGTAATTCAGTACAGAGATTCATAATAACAAAATTGATAGATTATTGAGGCTAATATTATGTTTATCATTATAAATAGCGATTATTAGTCTAGTAGAGGTATGAAAATGAAGTCACTGAAAGAACTAGGGATTGAACACAAAAAACTTGACGATACACTTATCGCTAGTATTCGTTTTAATATAAAAAAACGAAAGGAATTGCATGCATTATTCAATAAATTAACCCAAAATATTCCCAAGGAGTACATCCTGGGTCCAGCATTTTGTATTTACCATTATATAACTAGTGTCAAAGAGGGGTTTGACGTCGAAGCTGGGTTTCCAGTATCACACGCTGATCAAACGGAGGAAATCAAGACCAGGATTCTCCCTAAAATGGAAGTTTTATCCTTTACTCATAAAGGTCCAATAGAGAAAATGAGGGAGAATTTCCGAAAACTCTATTATTCTGCTTCAGAATATGGACTTATCTCTGATGAATTTTCAATAGAAGTCTATTTAGACTCAAATAATCCCGAAGGAAATGAGATCGAGTTACAATTTGTATTACATGATTGGAACAGGCTATTTAGTGAGAATTTAGAACGTGTTCTAGGTAAAGAAGTAAAACAAGAAGTTATGCAAGGTAGTGAGGGACTTACTATCGCATCTCCACTTGATGAACGGTTCCAGTGGGTCAAAGGGGCTATTGAAAGACTAAACAACCTAGCTGATGAAGACCAGAAGTATGATATCGTCTCAAGTTGTGCTCATGTCTTTGCTAAAGAGCCCATTGAGAAAATCAAAACCATTTTTGAAAATACCAAAAAGCAAACCAATGATCCGATGAAGGCAGTTGATGCCGTCTTAGATTTTATGGATGAGGATTCAGCTTGGCCAAAGCGACCTGTCAGAAAGGGAAATATCATTTATTCAACTAAAATACCACGTGATCCTCAAGGTTATGAGAAAGCAACAAACAAAGCCGAGAAAAGAAAAGCTTACTGTTTCTGTCCTATCATACGGAATCGTTTAGATGAAGATATGCCTATCACATTTTGTTACTGTGGAGCAGGTTGGTTTCGCCAGCAATGGGAAGGCACTCTAGGAAAACCGGTTAATATTAAAATCGTGAAATCAGTTCTTAAAGGAGACGATGTTTGCCAATTTGCCATACATCTCCCTGATGATTTATAGATACTGTGATTTTATATCTACTTCATTATTTTCTTTTCTTAAGTTTTTTAATTGTTACAAAAGCGATAGATAAGACAAAAATACCAGCTATCAATAGAATGGTTACTGTTTCTTGGTCTAAAATGGGGTATGAATGAATAACTGTTTCAATTAAAGCAATATTTTTGGGATTCATTGCTGTTTCGATATCTGTTTCATTAGAGCGAATGTAGGCTGTATAAACAACATCAGTGAAAAAAATAACCGCTTTGGATACCTGTTCTTCAACAATAGTAGAAATTTTTGAAACATTATTGTTATACATGGCTGGAATGAGCTGTTCTTCAGCAACATTATAGTTATTCTCAATCTGGCTCATGGTATAGTTATGAACATAATGAATGAACTGCGGGGTCAATTCAGGGATAATTACATTACTGAAACCAGCTCTAGTTTCAAGCCAGCTATCTATATTTTCGTGAGAGAAATAAGCGTCAGGAGGATCGTAGTTCACTGTACAGTGTAAAGGCATTGTGCAATCACCAATGTAATGGCATAAAACTCCTGCTACTTTAGCAATAAATTTGTAATCAGGTGTATCCTCACCTAGCTCCTTAGCTAGATAAATAGACCAAGATAGAATTGCTTTGTCAACCTTCCCAGGACCGCTTGGATAATCATAATAATGATTAGGACCTTCATCTGCCTTAAAAGCCCTCCAGCTATCTGGAGTAGGTGCATAAGCTTCCACTGTTCCATAATATTCTTCGAGTTCAGGTATAAACTCAATAATTGCGTCCTTGGCTTCACCTGCTATCCAGGAGTGTGTTTTACTGGCCCAAGATGACGCTGGAGTTATGACAGTTGTTAACAGTGTTAAAATGACGAGAGAACTTACGACTTCCTTGATTTTTACTTGCATTATGCTACCACTTTACTTCGTCTGGGTTACTATTGCATAAGTAATGCCTTTTTTGATAGAAATGGTTTAAATAAGTTTCTATACTCCTATAATGGGTAAGCAATCTGTTGTAGTACATTCATACCCTTAAGAAGTAAAATTTTGACTATCGTCATATTCTTTTTTACCTGACATCTCACCTTGCATGACGGTCATGTTATAGATCTTTTTCAGGCTGCAAATGTGATTTTTTCAGAGAGTCAGAATAGTTGAGAATAAATGCAAACACAAACATATCATTTCCACAAAAATCAAACATGGCTTCATCAGAAGCTTAAAAACCATTATCTAATTAAAGTAGGGGGTATTGAAGAAGCTATTGTGCAAATAAATGGGAGAAAATACAGAATCGATGTTCTCGATAAAGAAAGAACCACAGCATTTGAGATTCATCGTTCAAACTTTGGGGCGAGATTCTCTGAGAAAATAAAAGGATTACTACAGTTTTCCGAATTGAAAATAGTCATTGTGTATCCTGTGGTACTTACACAAAAAGTAACTCGAATGAACCAAGGATCAACTATTGGGATCAGTTATTATAATAAACAGGGAGACATCTATGCTTTATTTGAGAAACTAGTATATTTCAAAACGGAATTTATACCTCAAAGAATGGAATTTGATATATTATTCATTAAAGAACATGTTCTAAAAGAATTTGTAGGCTTTTGGGGAAGAAGTATGAGACGTAGATACAAGACTGTTCAGAGAGATCTAATAAGTATTCAAAAAACGAAAAAATTCCGAACAAAAACAGATTTTATCCAAGTTTTACCTGTTGGTTTACCAAGTATCTTTACCAACCAAGACTTAGCTAAACGGTTAGAAATTCAGGGGAGCACAAGAAGAAGCCATAGAATTCCAGGTCGCATAACCTATGCTCTCTGTAAGTTAGGTATTTTAAGTCGTGTGGGAACTAGAGGACGAGCACATGAGTTTTCAATTCGAACCTGAAGTTTAACTCTAGATTTTTTCAGGATTTATGAATCATGTATTCTATACCTCTTTAATCATGCAGAAACCAAGGAATGAATACATAAGTTTACAATTCAGAACTAAAGTTAATTTTCTCAGTATTATATAGCTTAAAATATCTACAAAGGTTATAAACATCCGGATTCTGGAATCCATGTATTAATAACTATCTGTGAGTCCCTGGCAAACAGAAACGAAAATGAATAGAGAAAAAACGAGTAATAACAATAATATAGATATTAGAAAAGAAATTTTGGGG
>CAZALJ010000076.1:0-7570 GCA_964485715.1 uncultured archaeon | reverse complement strand
TTAGTTTCAATGCTCTTAGCGGTTATTGTGGGAATACCAATCGGAATTATTTCAGCGTATAAACAACATACACGCCTTGATTATATTTCTATGGTTATTGCCTTGATTGGCGTAAGTATGCCTATTTATTGGTTGGGTCTAATGCTTAATGGATTTTTTGCCGCAGATCTCGGATGGTTCATTGGTACTGGACGGATTGATCCAGTTTTGAGCGCAGATTTGCCTAAACTTACAAACTTTTATCTGATCGATTCCTTTGTGGTTGGGGTCATGGAAGGGGACTGGAGATTCTTTACTTCAACAGTTAATTGTATTATTTTACCATCAACAGCGTTATCAACGATTCCTATGGCCGTTATTGCTCGAATGATGCGCTCATCAATGATTGAAGAGATGCAAAAAGATTATGTTCGAACTGCTCGCTCTAAAGGTTTGAGTGAAAGACTTGTAATCATAAAACACGTCACAAAAAATGCAATGATTCCCACTATTACGGTTGTTGGGCTGAATCTAGGTGCATTACTAGCTGGAGCAGTCTTAACCGAAACCATTTTTACTTGGCCAGGTGTTGGAAAATATGTTTGGAGAAGTATCGGTGAGCGAGATAGTCCAGTAATAATGGGTTTTGTAATGATTGTGGCTATTATTTTCGTTGTTGCAAATATGATTACAGACCTAATTTATGCTTACTTAGACCCAAGAGTTCGTTATTATAAGAGAGATTAAAAATGAGTGATTCTAAATCTAAAGATCCAAATAGGCAGAAGACAGAGCAAAAACCAGATCAAATCCAGGATAAAATACAGTTGGACCTGGAAGATGTTTCTGGAGCTACAACTTGGCGGATAATCCTTAAAAGATTTCGCCGGAATCAAATTGCAATCCTTGGTCTTTTTATTTTAGCATTCTTTGCTTTTTTCGCCCTTCTTTCTTTTATTGATGACTTTGCTATCATTTATTTGGGTAGGGGTATTCTTCCCTATAGACCAGATGAAATTTTCGCAGGTGGGGCTGATAGTTTTGAACCACCCTCCATTACACACCCTTTCGGAACTGACAATATCGGACGTGACATTTTTATTCGCATTATTTACGGAGCAAGAATATCTATGACCGTAGGATTTCTTGCTGTCATTATATCTTTATCAATAGGAACATTTTTAGGATTAGTTGCGGGTTATTACGGTGGACCGATTGATTCAGTGATTTCGATGGTACTAGAGATGTTACTTGCTTTTCCTGGTATCCTATTGGCTCTTGCTATTCTCTCAATATTAGGTAGTAGTTTAAATAATGCAATGCTGGCTGTTGGAATCGTCTATATCCCCTTTTATGCTAGAATTGTTAGAGGCCAAGTATTTGTTGAACGTGAATTAATCTATGTTGAGGCTGCAAAAGTTTTAGGTGCTAAAACTCCAAGGATTCTTTCAAAACATATACTTCCCAACATATTCGGGGTGTTGATTATTTATTCTACTCTAGGTATAGGAACCGCTATATTAGAAGTTGCAGCATTAAGTTTCCTTGGTTTAGGAGCTTTACCTCCGACTGCGGAATGGGGTGCCATGATTGCAGATGGACGTATACACTGGGCACCTGGCCCTCATTGTGTCTTTTTCCCTGGAATGGCGATTTTATTGACAGTATTATCGTTCAATCTAGTAGGTGACGGTTTACGGGAAGCGCTAGATCCTAGGTTTAAAAGATAAAAAGAGGGATCAACATGGTCGCTGATCTAGATCATATAGATAATTCAGATAATTTAACTGGAAAAGAACGACAGCTAAAGTATTATATATTATATATTTTCTTCTTCCTAATAGGTATTGGTCTTACCTATGTGATTTTACTCTCCCTTTATGGAGGACAAGCAACAGCTCAATTTCTTAAAGGAATCTCAATTCAAAATCTAATTAATATGATAATTGAACGTAATATTTCGGAATTGATATTTTTACTCTACTTTTTTGTACTAATTGGAGCCCTCCTTTTTATTGATAGAGTTTTAATGAAAAAGTTCTTGTTTAAGCTTAATCCTAAGCAACAATCATTAATTTCTGTCGTTTTTCGTTCTTTTCGAGAGGGATCTTTTACCTTACCAGTAGTTATTATGATTGGCTCTCCAATGTTGTTACAGGTAATTTTACCTTTAGTAGTTGTTATTATAGCTTTAATTGAGCTTTTACTTCCATTTATTATTTTGGGAGAGCTTTACAGTGTATCAGAAAGAAGTCTAATAATGTCGATAAAAAATAGAGGGTTTTATACTGGTACATATGATAATGCTTCAGTAGGGAATAAATCTTCGCCTACACTTCTAGGATATTTTCTTATGATTGTTACGATTTTAGTTTTCCCACTAATGGTTTTTTTGGTCATAGAATCGGGATTGGATCGTTTTCTTCATTTAATCTATTTTTTAATTAGTTTTATATCAACTCAAATAGAATTTGCTTTTTCTTTCTTTCACGAGGTTATTTATTTCTTTGTTGCATTTTTCGTATTAATTTTAATAAGTAAATTGTACCTCTTTCTTAAAGGGTTCACTAAGATCCAAATTATTCGACTAGTAGAAAATTATGTATTGAAATATCAATAAACTATTTGTTTTTTATACCGTTCATAAATGAAATATCTAAACCTAGTGAGGTGATAATGTTCTCAACCTGAATTGTAAGTTCCTTGTTGAAAATTAAAACAGGAAAAAAAGAAAGGAGAAGGGGAAGGTGATGGGTTATACTTTCACCTACTTAAGTCGTTTTCTACGTTTGTAGAAAACAACCAATGCTACAAAACAACCCAAGGTAGATACTAAAGTAATTATTGGATCAAAGCCAGCAGCTGTGACTGCGGAAGTTGGGTAACCTAGAGAATCAAGCAGTTCTTTTGCTTTTTCAGGATCGTAGTCATAAGCTTCAATTGTCGTGTTGTAACCTAGTGGAATATTGGGTGGTGATGGATTTACTGCAAGTTTTGCTTTACCTTGATAAACTTGTTCGATAATCGTTGGTTTATCGATGGCATAATGAATGGCTCGACTCACTAAATAACCGTGGGTGGTTTGTCCTCCAAAATCAGGATCGTCGATTTTTGTCATATTTTTAAATGGTTGTTTCAGATTATTCATTGCTAAATAACCGACATTCATTCCTGGTTGCGAGACTATTGATACCCCATCTGCATCTTCGACAGATTTGGTATCAGCAGCAGCTACGTTGTCAACAATGTCAACCGTTGGAGTTGCCGCAGTGACTGCACTGACTCTTGCCGCTGCTTCATCTATGACTTTGAATATCAGTCTATTCATCAATGGAGCCTTTCCCCAGTAGTCAGGATTCTTTTCTAAGGTAATTGTCGCATCTTTTACCCATTCTTTCAACTTATATGGGCCAGTACCAACTGGTTTGTATGTTAGACGGTTAGTTTCATCGGTTACTGGGTGCGCTTTGACCCAAGTTGGACTAACAATCGAGAAAACACCCATAGCAAGACTTTGTATGAAAGGTCCGTAGACTTTCTCCATAGCAAATTTAACGGTGTAAGTATCGATTTCTTCGATTGTCATATTATAAGCGCCGTAAATAAAGTCATAGTAGCCAATTTCTGGCGGACACCAACCGTTTGTCATATAGACTGTGTCATTCTCATTCCAATCTCTAGCTGATTCAAAAGTAAAGACTACTGCTGATGCATTAAAGTCGGTTCCATCGTGGAACTTAACACCTTGGCGTAGTGTAATAGTGTAGTTTAGACCATCTGGAGTCATGGTATAACCTGTTGCTAATCCAGTTCCCGGATCAACTGAATCTGCAGGCATATTATATAGTCCATCGTAGATTTGTCGTGCGACTTTCCAAGAATGTCCGTCAGTAAATTCGCGTGGATCGAGCGAATCACTATCGCCGCTGCGACAAATGATTAAATCAGTTGCACCAGCTTTTGATACATTGGCATAGACATTGGCTCCTTCACCAGTTGGCTGGGTAACATATCCTGAAACACCATCAATAACGGCTGCATTGTTGTCAGCATGGGCAATTGTAGCCCAGGGGGAATCTTTGTGGATGAGCCACATTGAATCCTTGTACAGTTTGTCCCTGATTGTTTGGTTCGATTCTGATATTGCATCATCGAGTAATTTATCGACATCACTATTTTTATAAAAAGCGACGTTCATGGCAGTTCCTAATTGCGCGGATTTGCTGTGTAATAATACTTCAATAAAATTACTTGGATCTGCTATATCGGCACTCCAACCTAACATGCACATATCATGTTCGCCATCTTCTGTAGCATCTAGATATGCACCCCAATCCATGGTAACAAGTTTTATTTTAATACCAACAGATTGGAGATTTTTTTGCATTATTTCCGCAACGCTTTTTGCGTCTGGAAAATAAGGCCTCGATACTGGCATATACCATAGTTCAAGATCTAGTCGTTCTCCTGCTGCTAAAACAGATGTTGGTAGAGTACCTAAAACCATCCCTGTAACTACAGCAGATACCAGTAACAATTTAAGTTTGCTTTTCACTTATTAAAACCTCTTTATTTTATTCATTCCATGGTTTTTAGAGACATTTTAGATTGTCTTCCAAAAACAAACCTGTTTAGATATTTACATATTTATAAGATTTTATCTTTTGGAAAATCTGACTTTTTCTTGGATTAAAGATAACAAAAATAAATTTATTATTATTATTTATCTTCTTCTGGATTATATTCATTTCTCAGTTTAATAAATCCCATTTAAATACAAAAATTAGTGTTTATAAGTGAATGAAGATCTTTAGATTTCTTTGGTACTCATTCCTTTGGGGAACCATTCTTTTGTAGAAAGAAAACTTTGGAAAGAAAACATTTAACAATTAAGCTTGAATTAAAAATCAAAAAGGTAAAGTATCACGCTGGTAAATTCATTGGATTCATACTCGTCTAACACTAGTTCTAATCACGTTACAAAGGAAACTAATCTTAGTAAATCGTTAATAAACATAAGAAATCTGCGTGTATATTTTTTTACTGAAGAAGGAATTGTTAAAGCAGTTGAGGGGATTGATCTAGACATTAAAAAGGGAGAAACTCTTGGATTAATTGGAGAGTCTGGGTCTGGAAAGTCTGTATCTGCTCTATCAATGGTTCGATTGTTACCTGTCCCTCCATCGAAAATAATGGACGGAACAGTCTATTTTGAGGGCACAGATCTCTTGAAAGTATCAGAGAAGAAGATGCGAAGAATTCGGGGAGGAAAAATATCAATGATTTTTCAGGATCCAATGACTTCGTTGAATCCACTTTACACAGTAGTTGACCAGATTGCAGAGAATCTGAGAGTTCATCAGGATATGAACCCCGAAGAAGCTGTAGCTGAAGCAATCAGAATGATGAAAGAAGTTGGCATTCCTGATGCTGAAAAAAGAGCTGGGGATTTTCCACATCAATTTTCTGGAGGAATGCGCCAAAGAATAATGATAGCAATTGCATTATCCTGCAGACCAGTATTATTAATAGCTGATGAACCTACCACATCTTTGGATGTAACTATACAAGCACAAGTACTTAACTTAATTGAAGAGCTTAAACAAAAATTTCAAACTTCTGTGTTATACATTACCCATAATTTTGCAGTAATAGCTGAAATATCTGATCGTGTTGCAGTGATGTATGCTGGCTATATTGTTGAAGAAGGGGGTGTTTTTTCAATTTTTGAAGAATCATCTCATCCTTATACCCAAGATTTGTTGTCTTCAATTCCAAGAGTGGATCGCAAACTTACACACTTGGAAGTTATAAGAGGATCCATTCCCAACTTGATCTATCCCCCATCAGGATGTAGGTTTCATCCTCGTTGTAAAAAGGCAATGGATATTTGTAGTAGGGTTGTTCCTGAAAGACGAGAAATAAAAAAACGGCATTTCGTTAGGTGTCATCTTTATAGCTAGAGTGATTATGATGGAACATATCATAGAAGCAAAAGGTTTGACGAAAAAATTTCCAGTTCAGATGGGTATATTTGGAGCTCGTAGTGGATCGTACATCTATGCAGTTGATAATGTCAATTTCTTCGTAGAAAAAGGTGAGACATTTGGATTAGTTGGTGAGAGTGGTTGTGGAAAAACAACCGTTGCTAAATTAATTCTTAGACTCCTAAATCCTACAGAAGGTTCTGTCTTTTTTTACGGAGAAGATATCTTTAGCAGAAAGTTCCCTATAAGTGAAATGCGTAAAAAAATCCAATTAATTTTTCAAGACCCATACTCTAGTCTGAATCCTCGTATGACAGTTTATGATATAATTGGCGAACCATTAGCCATTCATAAATTAGCCAAAGGTGAAGCAAAAAAACAGAGGATTCTTGAATTAATGAAAACAGTTGGTCTCGCTTCTTTTCATTTATATAGGTACCCCCACGAATTTTCTGGGGGGCAAAGGCAAAGAGTAGTCATCGCGCGAGCATTAGCAGTTGAACCTGAAATTCTAATAATGGACGAACCTGTATCATCTCTAGATGTGTCAGTTAGGGCTCAAGTTCTAAATCTCTTAGAAGAATTGCAGAATAGCTTTGATTTGACATTTATTTTCATCTCTCACGACCTTTCTGTCGTTCGACATGTTTGTGATCGTGTGGGGGTAATGTACTTAGGTCAGATTGTTGAATTGGGTGAGACTGGGTCTCTTTTTGATAATTCCCAGCATCCTTATGCAGAGGCTTTAATTGCTGCCGTTCCTATTCCCGACCCTCGCTCTAGGAAAACAAGAGAAATTTTATCAGGGGAGGTACCGACACCAATTGATCCTCCTCCCTATTGTCGTTTCGCAAAACGTTGTAAATATGCTCAACAAATTTGTCGTCAAGAAGAGCCTAAATTACTTGAGATCAAACCAGACCATTGGGTTGCATGCTTTTATCCGAAAGATTTGAGAGGAATTGAAAAAGTTCCTTTTGGCAAATAAGTTGGGATACAGCGATAGACTTTCTTCTCTCTTTTCCAAGCTGGACCGTCAACTAACTAACCATTAAAATTTTTTAATACTTCTGAATAGTTGAATTGAAATCAATCTCGTCAGAAGTTAAGATTGATAAAGTCTTTGATGGCTAGATGACATAATTTAAATATTAGTCAAATTAAAATGTTCGTACAATGACTTATTTTACCATTAGAATTTCCTGTTTATTTAGTGATTGTATTGAGTTTTCGATTAAAAGAGCGAAAGCAATTAATTTTACAAAAATTTAAAGAGTCCAATCACTTTACTATTATTTTTATATGTTCTGGAAATATTATTAGAAGTCCCTATGCTCATTTACTTTTCAAACATCTCATTCAAGAAGATGTAGAATTAACGAAGAAAATTCGAGTAGACTCGGGGGGAGTCACATATCGTAACTCTTCCATTTCTGTTGAAGCTCATGAGATGCTGTTAAAAGAAGGTGTTCCTAGCGAGAAGATCATTGAATTCATACCTCGATATTTTACCGATTATCCTGACATGTTTCAAGGAGTAGATCTTGTCTTAGTAATGGAGAAGAACCATATTCGAAGAGTACCTAGAAATATTAGAGATCAGA
>CAZALJ010000075.1:0-7579 GCA_964485715.1 uncultured archaeon | reverse complement strand
AGTATCCTCTACTGTACCCATTCGAACGTTCTGCCATATCCATCCTTTTTCAGGGATCAACTTGTTAAGCTTAGACCATTTTTCCCAGCTAAATTCTTTGTTATTTGGGGTTGGATGTAAATTCATTTTCATCTATAATCACCTCACGCTCTCTTTAGGATGAAATTGCTGATTGATGTTCCAGTCCCAGCATGAGAATTAACTAGACCAACTTCTGCACCTTTTACTTCATTCTCCGTTGACCTGTGCTCTCTTGGAATCAAACCTGTAAGCTGGTAGTAACATTCGATAGCAGACATTAATCCAGTTGCACCAACTGGATGTCCATAACCAATAAGCCCACCACCAGGATTTGTAGGAATTTCCCCTTCCATCATCGGCATTCTGTCACGAATAAATTGCTTAGGAGTAATTGACTCACACCAGCCAAGGGCATTATATATTTGGAATTCAGAAGTTGAAAATGCATCATGTACTTCTGCAACATCTAGATATTTGTAGGAATCTTTCCATTCGATACCAGCCATTTTGAATGCTACTTCCGCAGAATGACGACACGCAGCAAATTCCCCTAGTCCAGGGTAACCTTCCCCATATCGTTCTGTCCATCCTGGAAAGGCATAACGATCGCCTGCACGAATAGTACAGGAAGATAGACCTGCACCAGTGATCTCGACGTAATGGTCAGGAGCATATTGCTTAGCAAACTGTTCATTGCAAACTAAGACTGTTGCAGCTCCCTCAGACATAAAACAACAGTCCCATTTTTTTAGTGGATAGGAAATTAATCGGCTATTCATGACATCATCAACAGTCATTTTCTCTCCGACTTTACGATAATGTTGAGCTTTTTCACCAGTAGCCATGGCATTGTTCTTATTTTTAACCGCTATTTCAGCAAAATCTTCTTCAGTTAATCCATATTTTTCCATAAAAACCCGTGCTAATCCTGCATAGTAATTGGTATAATTGGCTCCAAGCATTGCCTCATATCTGGTATCTGAAGCAATCGCAATGAATTCTGATCCTTTACTTTGGGAAACAGAACCCATTAATTCATACCCGATCACGGGAACAATATCTGCTAGCCCTGCTCGCACAAGAGCATAAGCAGCATACAGAGCGGATCCACCCGTATTACCGCCATTGTCTATCCGGAAATGTGGAACCCCTACAAGCCCTAGGTGATCATGCAGTATCCAATAGGCAGTCAATTGGTGAGCAAAATGCACACTGAAATGACTGTAAACCACCATCCCATGTTCCCTCACGTCTTTCAGATGAAATTCAGGAACATCGGAATATAATTGACGAATACAATTTGCCGTCATTTCTTCAATTTGCAGGTTTAAGGGATAATCGAAGGGTGTAGTGGTTCCTCCTGCAATAAACACTTTTTGTTGTTCTGGCATATCTAAATCCCTTTTTATCAAATTTAGCTCCTATGAGAATATATTCTAACTAACCATCGAAAAAACTCAATTAAGCTAAATGTTTGCTACTTAAAAAATTCTTCTTATCTGGTATAATTTTTTCGAAATATATTTACATCATGACTATATTGAAAGAAGAAATAGGTAAAACAATTTGATCGAAGATGCAGAAGTCTGAGAATAAGATTAATAGAAAACTAATTTTTAAAATATGTGAAGGTTATTGTATGTAAGGGTTACTCTTACATAATCCTATGTTTGAGAAAAAACCAATTCTAACCATCGACTGATTAATAATGACGACAAATTCATTCAATAACTTTAAACAGGATCTTCTTTTACTTATATCTTCCTTACAAGAATCTTTAAGAGATCAAATTGAGCGAATAAGTCGGGGAGAACTTACAGATTTAGATGGGAATAGATATAAGGAGGGTACACACGACACTTTAGATAAACTGTTCACTCAATATAAACAGGACCTTATTACCTCCTCTATGAGAAAAGTGAGGAGAAAGATAGTATTTCGTTCAACATTAAACTACTTAAGCAAGGCCATTCTTTTCAAATATCTCAATGATTGCAATGTTGAATCTGATTGCCTGTTTGAGCTTCCTAAAACAGATTTTGATTTTTTAGATCCTTCTCTAAAGGCAATAACTGATATAAATAAAGTTCTTGCCACATACAGCTTTAAGAAATTAAATGTTAATCAAATCGGAATGCTTTACCAAGAACTCCTAAGCTTAAGTCAACAACAACAGACTCTAGGAGCATTTTATACTCCTAAGGATACAGTAGATTATATGGTTTCTAAACTAAATCTATCAACTAATACAACTGTTTTTGACCCTGCGTGTGGAAATGGACATTTTTTGGAGAGTTGCATCACCGAGATCAAGAAAAAACTAATTAACGTGGGGTACACTGATGCAGAGGCTACACAAAAAGCTATTTCTCAAGTTTGGGGCAATGATATTGACCCATTTGCGGTACTTCTTTCAACCATCCGTATATTTTTCTTAGGTGTTGAGGATGAATTATTACGGAAATCTTACGTATTTAATTTTGATGCTCTTGAATTAAAAAATTGTCCCCCTTTTCCAGATAAAAAACAATTCGATTACATTATTGGTAACCCCCCATATGGAAGGAATCCCTCGAAAGAGCGTAAAGAACTATATAAGAAAATTTATAGGGTTCAATCAAGCGTTTACGGCTATAGACTAAGCGGAAACGATTTATACGGGTTTTTTCTAGCAAATGCCATTAAGAGAGTTAAAAATGGTGGAACTATATGTTTCATCATCAGTGATACCTTCTTATCTTTGAAATCACATACTATCCTAAGACGTTTAATCTTAGATACATGCAAGATCAATGAAATATTACTTGCTCCAATTGACCTATTTAGGCCAATGACAACATCACGAACTTGCATAATAACCTTAACCAAGCAATTATGTGAGAAAGGATATAGCCACCCATCAATTAAAACTAGACAACAGAATAAAAGACATTGTAGATGTGTCCCTTGTAGTGATAGAAGAAAAAACAGAATTAGATTAGTTGATCGTATTCAAAATCAATCAGAATATTTCAATCCTCAAGAAAATGATGTACAATTCATTGAGCAGGAAGCATACGAATATATATCTGGAACTCCCTTCTGGGTTAATGTACCTTCCAAATTTATTCAAACAATGAGATTGACTAGTTTAACGAAACCAGATAATATTAAAGATGGTTGGAAATATGAAGAATTGAGAAATTACATTGATGGTGGAGAGGGGATTTCCACAGGAGATAATTATTCTCATTTAGTAATTATTCAGGGATCTTCTTTGTGGAAAAGTCTACAAGGAAGCCAAAAAATAGAAAAATATCGCATATACGACGCTGATAAAATTATTGATTTGACATCAATCGATGAACAAACATTGGATCATTATAGACATAACGGTATTGACGGAGAACAATTCCTAGTTTCATTTGAAAGAGGATCTTACTTTCCATACTGGGGTACTGAAGGATGGTATATCGATTGGAGTCCTCATTCAGTTGAACAAATTAAAAGACGTGCACAAGAGTCAAAAGGACGAAGAGCAGTCTTTAGAAATCCTCATCTATACTTTAAGAAGGGAATTACAACCAATGCACATCATGGAATAATAAAAGCAACATTAGCGGAATATTCTATTGTAGCTGGAAATAGCAACTTATTGTTTGGTACAAGATTAGATACAAAGTTTATTCTAGGTTATTTAAATTCTAAGCTTGCTAGCTTTTTCCTAGGGAAAATTATCAATACGTCGCTTGGAGGTATGAGTGGTCACGTAACGCCAGAAAATATAAAACAATTACCAATACTCTTGCCTTTAAATAAGAAAATGGCTAAAACGTTTCAAGATTTGAAAAACGGAGTAATCCAAACAATAAATGAAATAATTTTACTATTAAAGGATAATTTAGAAGCAGATTATTCAGAACAACAACAAAAAATAGATGATCATATTTTTGAATGGTTTGATCTCAGTAAAACTGAAAGAAAAGTCGTAGATGATTATCTAAATCGCGTAAGCAAAGAAAAGGCGCTTTATTAATACAATTTATAATGGAAGAATTCTTTTACTATAAAACCATCACTTTCATACTTGTAAAAAACTGAGTTAAACTAGTCCTGAATTGGAAAGAATAAAAATATGGCGTTAAAAACACGTATTAAAGATTATATGGATCTGTTTAGGTTTTCACTAGGTATTTTAGGTTGCATTGCTGTTCTAGCTGCAGGGTTTATTGTGTACGTTTTACACGGAAAGGATCCAAATTTCATCACCTTTTTGTTCGACAATGGTGTTCTTGACATTCAGGGGTTAAGCCTAGGATTAGTTGCGACGTTCTTATTAACTTCTGCTATAGAAGCGATTAATGACGTTTATGATGTGGAAACAGACATAGCTAACAAACGTTTTGACCGGCCAATAGCCAGAGGAGCTTTCACGCAGAATTACGTTAGAAAATTATCAAATATTTTCTTTTTAATAGCAACGTTGATAATTGCTTTCTTGGTGATTGTGTATAGAGTTACTGTAGTATTACTGTTATTTACAATATTTTGCATTTTAATAGGTATTGGGTACAATTATGTTAAACGTACTGGTCTCATAGGAAACATATGGGTTTCCATTGGTTATGTTGCTCCTCTCTTCATAGGTTTCTTCCTGTTAACTCCTCAAAATGACCTGATTATCTTAAACTGTATTTTGATTTTAATTGTAGCATTCTTTCTAGCCACAGGAAGAGAAGTGATAAAAGACATTCAAGACTATGAAGGAGATCTCATAACTAACCTCAACTCTCTTGCGGTTAAAATTGGTCCGAAAGAAGCAGGGTATGTTGCGATCATGTTTTTTGTGATAGCTGTATTTTGTTCAGCAATTGTAGGCATATCGATCTATAAAAACGTAGTATTTTGGACATTGTTGGCTGTTTTAGTGATTATATTGGGGCTAGCCTCCTATACAATTATTACAGATCCTTTACCATCTTCAGGTGGTAAAAAAGCGAGAAAATATACCCGCTGGTCTCTTTGGTGGACATTGGCGGCTTTTTTCGTTGGGGTTTTCTTTATCAATTAATTGTGTGTAGAGTTGAAATGGAAGAACTAGATTAATTTCCAAATTAAACCAACTTTCTAAGAGGAAAGATATGAAATGGCTGTCAAAACACGCATAAAGGACTATCTGGACTTATTTCGGTTCTCTCTAGGCATTTTATGTTGTGTTGCTGTATTAGTGGCTGCTTTTATCGTCTATGCTCTAAAAGGGGATAGTACAAATTTTATTGATTTTTTCTTTAAAAATGGTGTTCTTGAGTGGCCAGGAATATTATTAGGATTGATAGCTACATTTCTGCTTGCTTCTGCAATTGAAGCGATTAATGATGTTTATGATGTGGAAACTGACATAGCTAACAAACGATTTGACAGGCCAATAGCTAGAGGAGCTTTTACTCGTGAATATGTCCGAAATTTAGCTGCTATATTCTTTTTAATAACTGTAATGATAGCAGTATTTCTTATGATTGTGTATCCTAAAATTACTGTAGGATTATTATTATTTACTTTATTTTGTGTTCTAGTGGGCTTTGGTTATAACTATATTAAAAGCACTGGTTTTATTGGAAATATGTGGGTTTCAATTGGGTATGCTGCTCCTCTCTTCTTGGGATTTTTTCTCATGAATCCTCAGAAGGAGTTGACCTTACTGAACTGTATCTTAATGTTAACAGCAACTTTCTTGTTGGCGACAGGTAGAGAAATTGTTAAAGACATTCAAGACTATGAAGGAGATCTAGAATCTGATCTAAACTCATTAGCGGTTAAATTTGGACCACAAAAAGCAAGTTTTGTTGCGATATGGTTTTTTGTTTCTGCTGTGATATGTGTTACCTTGGCTGGTATCTTTATTTATAAGAATTTGATATTTTGGCTATTCCTCATAGCATTAATAACAATATTAGGAATGACCTCCGTTACAATTATTACAGAACCACCTGCATCTGGTGGTAAAAAAGCGAGGAAATATACCCGTTGGTCTCTCTGGTGGGCATTATCAGCTTTTTTCTTCGGAGTATTCTTCATTCCATAGTTGGAGTAACAACTGAAACAATAGGTATATTATTATGACAAATGAGCTAAGTGAATCAGCCGCTGATAAGACTTCAGAAACCGTTATTCAAGACAAAGACTTACTATATCCTTTTGCGGTCATTCTCCTTATGTTATCATTTTTTGATTTAACAGGAACTCTAACTATACTGACTGTGGTTAGTACACCAATTACTTCAGTTATTGTTGAAATTCTCCAAATCACTCAGATCAGCGAGGACTCTTTGACAACAATATTTAATCTTGCAATAAATTTAGCGGCACAAGCTGGCTCCATTACAATATTTATCTTACTTTACAGAAGCGAAAGGGTGGAGCCGGAAGAAAAGAATATGCCCATAGGGAATCACTGGCTCACAACATATCTCACCTATTCGATACTATTAGTCTTTGCTTTTTTTACAATAATTATCGACATCATTCTAGAAGAGTTAGGTTTTCCAAGAGTCAGTCCTTATAGTGCGATTGAACCAAACTTGGAGCTACTTGAAATACCAATCTATTACATTCTCTTTTTCGCTGTACTGATTGTAGGAGCTGCTATAAGTGAGGAACTGATCTTTCGACGGACATTCATTCCTCTTTTAGAACGACGGGGCCTTGGAACTTTCTGGACTCTTCTATTTTCCGGTCTACTATTCTCTCTGATGCATACTCCTGCAGACATTCTATCGGGTGATACGATTTTTCACTCCGCTCGTTTTGCGACTGTACACTTTTTCAACACATTTGCAGGAGGACTAGCCCTAGGATTTCTCTATATGCGTACTAGGAACATTATGTGGCCTATTATACTGCATGGACTGGTAAATGGAGTTGCAGCAGTAGCTCAAATTGGATTGGTTAGAATGGAGGAATTAGAAGACGTTACAATCGTTGCACTGGGTGGATTGTGGGTATTTGTAGCATTAATTGTTGGTACTGGAACTGTTGTAGCAGTTGTGATTCAATCGATAAGATATAGAAATTCTCCTGATCCTCCTATATGGTTTCGGATTCTTAGTGATTTTAACATTCGTTCTTCGCGTATTCGTCCAGTTTGTTTGATTGCTTTAGGATTTATCGGAGTATCGGCTGGTATACCAATTGCTTTTGAGTTCTTATTTGGGCTTTTCGGAGAATCAAGTGAAGAAACAATAATAATTGAATATATCATTGAGATGGGATATCTTATTCTATTGATCGGAACACTTGCATTTTTTATTTTCAAAAAGTCTGGCCCCCTGAAAGAACCCGATTGGGTTTCAGATCCCACATTTCCAGATGCAACGATTCCTAGCTATCCCCCTGATTATATTGCTCCTGCAGCTGGGGTTCAAAATTTTTGTGGCTCATGTGGACGTGAAATCGTCCCTAACACTCGATTTTGTGTTTTCTGTGGTGCCAAAATCAAGAAAATTTGCAAGTCATGTGGAGGTGAAATTGACCCCAATACCCAATTTTGTATCTATTGCGGCGTTAAAATTGAAAATAATAA